>DAHXMX010000173.1 GCA_027371515.1 Neisseriaceae bacterium | reverse complement strand
TTTTGACGATTATGTCTTTTTGCTTCAAATGCTATTTCATCAAGATTATTAGCGCCCATCTCAATTGCATATTCAACTATTTCTAATTCACCAAGACTTGCTGCAATTTTTGCTGTAAAATTAATTATATCTATATAATTAGCTAAATTATATTTTGAGTTTATTATATTAATTAATTCATATTCTATGCTATCTAAATAAACTAATAATTTAATATCAGTACGTTGGATAATTATTTCATTATCAAATTTAGATTTAATAGCTAAAATAATATCAGTTAAAAATTGACACGGATTGTTTTCTGCAACAGCTAACCAAAAATATAATGTGTTGTTATTAATCCCATTAACTACTAATATACGTGAAGCGTTATTACATTCAAAATCAAATGCCATTACCTGCTGCTTTATTAAATTAGTTAATTTATGTCCGAAACGTTCAACTAAAATATAACCTACATATTGATTATTTGCTAAGCGATATGGATTTAGTATAATTTCAGTTACATCAGCTTGAGTAAGTAAAGGTAATATTTCACCTAAATCATTTTCAAAATGACGTAATCCATCGCTTATATTACTCATTATATTGCTCATTATATTATTCATTATCTTATCTATTTATTAACACTATTACTAATCTGAGAAACCCCAGACATTGTTTTTGCTATCGTGCTAGAACTATTCCCCATACGTACACTACCAGATAATGAAGATGCTGCCCATTCAGGTAACTCACTGATTAATAATGTATAAATTAAACTACTTACAAATATTTTAATTATAATAGCAGATAAATCAGCGATATTATTCGCAGCTATTATTTCACTAGACCAAGCATGCATTTGATTGGCTAAAACACCTAATATAAAACAAAAAGCTAAAAATTTAATTGCTATAGCGCCAATAGATCGTATATAACGTTCCCAAAATTCATATGTCCAAGAGCTACCACTAAAACCAGTTAAAATAAAACCAACGTATAACAGAAAATAAGTTTGTAATATTACTTTTATTAGATGAAATGCCATATAAATCAAAATAATTAACAGCAAAACCTGAATAATTGCCAAGGTGATTTTTAATGTTATATAATCAAAAGTACCAGTTTTATCAGTAAGTTGATGAATAGCATCTGTCATACACGATAAATTGCCTAACACTTCTGATGGAGTCAAAGTTGATACCCCACTACCTATAGATGAACCCATACTAAAACCAGAAGCTTGACTACCAATATTTGCGATATAATTAATAAGCTGCTGATACAACTTAATATTAACAATATATTTGGCAAACAAAAAACATAAACTAATTCGCGTAAAGAAAAACACCCATAATTTTTCAATATCGCCAGCAAATACTTTTTTGACAGTAAGTTGCCACATAAATTCTATAGTAAATAATAAATAAAACAAACGTTTAGCAATTGGTTCAATTGTATATTGCCAATTTTTAGCGCTATTATCAAATTGCAGCAACAAATTATCTAATACACCTTCTTTGTTAATAACGCAGCTAACAGCATTCGCATTATGATTTAAAAATACCATACTGATAATTAATAAAACATATTTTTGCATTCTATAACCCCGAATTTTTAAAACCAGAATAAATATCATCTGTAACTTGGCGTTCAAGTTTTTGCTCTGCAAGTTTTTTTTGCTCTTGCTGTGCAATTAATAATTGAATTTGGCTCAAAGTAGATGCACTTGCAATAGAAGCTTGAATAGAAGCTTGCTGCAATGCAAGCCCAGCAGCTTGTGGATTAATGGTTAAATTATTAATTACGTCTTGCATACTTTTTATAGTACCTTGGAAACCAATTAAATTATCCATAGCATAATTAAACTGAGAACACAAATCATCATTTACGTGTTGGATATATAACTCAAGTTGTTGTCGCTCAAGTGGCGTACATAACTCACAAATAGCGCGCCCAGCTCCCTGAATTTGCTGAAGGCTTTTAAGATTTTTAAGCTGTTCTGCTGTATTTACTGCTTTACCAATGCGCTCTAAATATTGACCTATTCTAAAGGTATAATCTAGAAATGTCATTCTATCTTTACTTAATTGATACATATCAATAAACATAAAGCCGTATATATAATTAATTGATAAAGTAGTTATCAATAAAGCTATTAATTTTATTTTCATCTTACTAATCTTATTGGATTTTTTAATAAATTAATAAGAATTGTAAGC
>DAHXMX010000172.1 GCA_027371515.1 Neisseriaceae bacterium | reverse complement strand
TTAACAGTCAACATCTCTTGCAGAGTATATGCAGCACCGTATGCTTCTAGCGCCCATACCTCCATCTCACCAAAACGCTGACCACCAAACTGCGCCTTACCACCTAATGGTTGCTGTGTTACTAATGAGTATGGACCAGTTGAACGAGCATGTACTTTCTCGTCAACTAAATGATGTAAACGTAACACATACATATAACCAACGGTTACAGGTCTATCAAAAGGCATACCAGTTCTTCCATCATATAATGTTAATTGTCCTGACTCTGGTAAATCTGCTAATTTTAGCATTTCCTTAATTTCATGTTCTTTAGCACCATCAAATACTGGTGATGCAAAAGGAACACCACCACGTAAATTTTCTGCTAATTCAAAAATCTCATCATTGTTTAATGAATTAATTTCTTCTGGTTTACCTGATAAATTATAAATTTTTTCTAAAAATTCTTTGATTTCTTTAACTTGAGCTTGACGACGTAACATATCATCTATTTTTTCACCAAGACCTCTTGCTGCTAATCCCAAATGAACCTCTAAAATTTGACCAATATTCATACGTGATGGTACACCAATTGGATTTAATACTATATCCACAGGTCTTCCATCTGACATATATGGCATATCTTCAACTGGTAATACTTTAGAAATAACACCTTTATTACCATGTCGTCCAGCCATCTTATCCCCAGGTTGTAATCTACGCTTAATTGCCACAAAAACCTTAACCATTTTAATAACGCCATTTGGTAAGTCAACACTCTGATATAACTTTTCTTTTTGTTGCTTAAATCTATTATCAAGGCTTTTGCGTTTTTCTTCAATAGCTTTTTGAATTTGCAATACTTGAGAACTAATAGTCTCGTCTTTTATTTTTAAATCAAACCAATCATATTTGTTTTCAAATTCAGCTAACATTTCTTCCGTAATAACACCTGTTTTTCGACCATCACATTTTTGGCCTAAAATAAGTTCTTTTACACGATTTAATGCATCATTCTCAATAATATTCATTTGATCATTTAGATCTTGACGAAGTTTTTTGAGATCATTCTCAATAATTGCACTACTTCTAGCATCTTGTTTTGCACCATCACGATTAAATACCTGTACATCAATAACCGTACCTCGCATACCTATTGGCACACGCAATGAAGTATCTTTTACATCAGATGCTTTCTCTCCAAAAATAGCTCTCAATAATTTTTCTTCTGGAGTAAGTTGCACCTCACCTTTAGGAGTTACTTTACCAACCAAAACATCTCCAGCTTTAACTTCAGAACCAATTTGTATTATGCCAACCTCATCTAAACGCGCTAATTGGCTTTGAGATAAATTAGGAATATCAGCAGTAATTTCTTCATTACCTTGTTTGGTCTCACGAGCCATTACTGATAATTCTTCAATATGAATCGAGGTATATTTATCAGATTCAATTAATTTTTCAGAAATTAAAATTGAATCCTCAAAATTATAACCATTCCATGGCATAAATGCTACCAGTACATTTTGACCTACTGCTAATTCTCCTAAATCAGTCGCAGAGCCATCAGCAATAACATCACCTGCATTAATTACATCACCAATTTTAACGATTGGCTTTTGATTTAAACATGTATTTTGGTTACTTCTGATATATTTAATTAAATTATAAATATCAACACCAATATCATTGTCCTTAATTTCTTTATCATTAACTCTAATAATTATACGATTTCCATCCACATAATTAACCACACCTCCACGACGTGCAATCACTACAGTACCAGAGTCAATAGCTGATACACGCTCTATGCCTGTTCCAACTAGTGGCTTATCCGCACGCAAACAAGGAACTCCTTGTCGTTGCATATTTGAACCCATTAGCGCACGATTTGCATCATCATGCTCTAAAAAAGGAATCAATGATGCTGCAACAGATACAACTTGATTAGTTGCTACATCCATATGAGTTACAGTTGACGAATTAACTATTGTTGTTTCACTTTTTTGACGCGCTGTAATAAATTCTTCAACAAATTCACCTTTATCATTTAATTGAGCATTTGCTTGTGCAATTACACATTTAGCCTCATCAATAGCTGATAAATACTCAATTTCATTGGTAACACGATTATTCACTACTTTACGATAAGGAGTTTCCAAAAAACCATAGCTATTAGGTCTAGCATACACAGACAATGAATTAATCAAACCAATATTTTGTCCCTC
>DAHXMX010000171.1 GCA_027371515.1 Neisseriaceae bacterium | reverse complement strand
AATAACATAATAATATTACCAATAACTAATTCTACCACACTTCTAGTGTTACTATAAGGTGCATTAAATGCGCAAATCCCACGATTAGCTGCTGCATGTAGGTCTATTTGATTAGTGCCTATACAAAAAGCACCTATTGCCATCAAACGATCTGCGTTTTCTAGTACTTTGGCAGTAATGTTGGTTTTTGACCTAATACCTAAAATAGAAACTCCTTTTATTTTTTCAGACAAATCATCCTCATTTAATGCGCCTTTTAATGTTTCAACTGTATAACCTTGATTTACAAATAAATCATATGCTTGTTTATGAATATTTTCTAATAATAATACTTTGATTCTATTTCTTGGGTAAGAGTTTGTCATTGGTAATTTATTAAGATATAAAAACTCATCTAAACTTGGAAGGATTACATCAGCAACATTTATCACACGCTCACGTTTAACATTTTCAGTAAAAGCATAAAATTTAGTTGCATAACCTTGTTCTTTAATTTCATAATCAGTGTAACCATCACCAATAACACTGATTTCACCGCTTAGACCTAAAGACTTAACAATAGTAGCCTTGCCACCATCGCTGGCTAATGGATTAGTTTTATCAATTCCTATAATATTACCATTATCATCAAAAATAAAATTATTCGCATAAACATGTTCATCTTTAATCCCAAATTCTTGAGTAATCGGTAAAATACATTCTTTAAAGCCGCTTGAGATAATATAAATAGCATCGGCACACTTTTGAAAGAAAATTTTATTTCTTAAAAATGAATTAGTCACTTTACTTTTTAATAAAGATACAACTTGTTTAATATGACTATTGTTTGCCTTTAATAATGCTAAGCGCTGTTCTAAACTATTTTGAAAAGATATGTTGCCATTCATGCCATTATTGGTTATCTCTTCAATTTGCTGAATGATAGATAAATTGCCATCATGATTTGCTAATGATATTTTGGCTATTTCATCAATAGTTTCTACTTTGATAAAAGTGCTATCAAAATCTATAATTATATAATGTTTTTGTTTCATTTAATTGGTCCAAATATAAATTAATTGCATATTTTACTATAATTGTCATAACTACAATAAGATATTAATCACTTAATAAACTTAAACTGTTTTTATGATGGAGCATATTACTCTTTATGATTTTAGCTAAACTATCATGTTTAGTATCTATAATAATATTGTCTTCGCTGTAACAACTACTGTTACTATAGTAACAAATTAAGCGTACATATACATTGTAATAATTACCATTTAGACCTAAAATTGGGTTAATATTTTTTTTAAATAAAATCACATAATCGCTACTAAATCCATAACGCACTAAATTACCTTTAAATAAACAACTATCAGAATTTGATTCAAAATAATTTGGATCATTAATGCTCATATTAGATGCAGCAATTTTAGGATTGATTGTGGTTGTAAGTAACTGACAGTTTTGTTTATTGATTTGTATTTTAGGATTTATGGCTGTATAATTAATCATTTCAGATGTATATAAAAAGATTGATAAAAATGGTTTGATAAATAAGACCACAAATAACGTGAGTACTAAAAATTTAAAACGTGTAATTTTGAATAAATTTTCTTTAGCTTCATAGGCTAAATAAAAATTAGCTATAATAAAATAAAACAAAGTCCATAAAAATGTTAAATATAATTTTAATTGTTCAGTAACACCTACATTAGATGCTGTTTCAATAATAATATGAAATATTATAATTAAAATTAGTAATTTAATTGGGAGTAACATGTGTTTAAATATAACACGTAATTGATGGGTGAGATAGTTAATTACGATGATCATAAATAATGGATAAAAAACTAATACTACCAATGATGTAATACAAGCAAATACCACATATGAGGCAAATGAAGTGATACCGCTTTGTGGAATAAAAATATAGAATGAATCTTGTAATGATAAGCTAAATGCTATGACGCCAATAGCAGCAAATAAAGGTAAAAGAGTATGAATTTGTAGAAATTTATACAAAATCTTTTTAATGATAAACCAGTTAAAGTCAATTAAATTAATATTATTTAATTGGTTTGCGTAGTTTTTAAGTACTTGATTAGTATATTTAATCATATGTAAACCTTAATAAAGTAATAATATTGATATTATACTACGTACATGGGTTAAGTTTTAAAATTATATTTAAATTAATAGTGTGTTTTTAATAAATATCAGTATTAATGTAGAT
>DAHXMX010000170.1 GCA_027371515.1 Neisseriaceae bacterium | reverse complement strand
GGGCATCAATTTTAGCTTTAGGTCCATTAGTGGCACGTTTTGGAGAAGCTAGGGTTAGTTTGCCTGGTGGATGTGCAATTGGTGCTAGACCTGTTGATCAACATATTAAAGGTTTAGAATTAATGGGAGCAGTGATTACCATTGAACATGGTTATATTATTGCTCGTGCAAATCGTTTAAAAGGCGCCCGTATTGTTATGGATGTAGTAACAGTAACAGGCACTGAAAATTTATTAATGGCAGCTGTTTTAGCTGATGGGGTTACTATTTTAGAGAATTGTGCCCGTGAACCTGAGGTAACAGATTTGGCAGAATGTTTGGTGAAAATGGGAGCTAAAATCGAAGGTATTGGCAGTGATACTTTAGTTATAACAGGTGTTGATAGTTTACATGGTGCTAAACATACTGTAATTGCTGATCGTATTGAAGCTGGTACTTATGCTGTTGCTGCTGCAATTACTGGTGGTGATTTGGTATTAAATAAAGCACGTCCTAATACGATGTGTGCAATTATTGACAAATTACGTGAAGCTGGTGCGCAAATTGATGTTGGGGATGATTATTTGCATGTAAGGATGAATACTCGTCCACGTGCTGTAGATATTAAGACATTACCATATCCATTATTTCCTACTGATATGCAAGCTCAGTTTATGGCATTAAATTGTATCGCTAATGGTAATGCCGTGTGTGCAGAAACCATCTTTGAGAATCGTTATATGCATGTACCAGAATTGGCAAGAATGGGTGCTAATATAATTGTTGATGGTAATTTAGCTTTAATTAAAGGTGTTACCGAATTAACTGGAGCAACTGTTATGGCTACTGATTTAAGAGCTTCGGCATCATTGGTATTGGCTGGTTTAGTAGCAGATGGTGAAACCATTGTGGAGAGAGTTTATCATTTAGATCGGGGTTATGAAGGTATGGAAATTAAATTATCTAAAGTTGGTGCGAATATTTGTCGAGTAAGTGAGAAATAATGTCAGTTGAGTTTGTAGAAAAATATAATAATTCAAATATAAAACCTGAGTTATGCGTTATCTGGTTACACGGTTTAGGTGCTGATTGTAATGATTTTTTACCAATTGTGAATGAATTAAAGCTAAATAGAAGTATTAAATTTGTTTTTCCTAATGCTCCATTACGTGCAATTACGATTAATAATGGTTATGTAATGCGTGGCTGGTATGATATTATGGACTTAAGTCGTTTAGATGGTGCTATTGATTTTGTTGGGATTAATGATAGTATTAATCAAATTAATCAGTTAATTGAAAAGCAAATAGCTAATGGATTTGATTACTCCAAAATTATTTTAGCTGGGTTTTCTCAGGGTGGGGTTATTAGTTATTTAGCCGGTATTAATCATTCTCAACAATTAGGTGGAATTATGGTGCTATCTTGTTATTTGCCTGATATTAAAAATATAATTGGGAAATCCAGTTCAAATATCACAACGCCAATTTTTGCTGCTCATGGTTTGAGTGATCCTATAGTTCCATATGTTATTGGCAAACAAGCAAGTGATGCATTAATTAATGCTGGCTATAATCTTAAATGGCACGAATATAAAATGCCACATAGTGTATGTCAAGAACAAATTGCAGATATTGCTAATTGGTTAAATGAATTATAATTTATTAAAAAAACGCCGTAAAGCTCTGACTTTAGTTGATGGGGTGATACAAGGTAAAATCTAGCATAGCTTGTCTTGTATAAACTTAATTCCAAATATATTGGTAAAAGTTAAAGCAGCATTGGGATAACTATTTAGCGAATGGCGATAATCTTAATCTTGTTTTTATCTTTAATTAATTGATATTTTTTATTAATTAATAATAATGGTTTTTTGTCTGGTGCGCAAGTGTTAATTTGACGTACAAATTCAGTAAGTTTAGAGTGATTAGTTATTGGTAGATCTTGTTGTTTTAAAAATATAATTAATACATTTAATTGACGTTTAAATGATAGATTACTTAATAATTGAAGATTTAAATAATTATCTTGGGCAACTAATCTAAAATCATCTAGTGCTATTTCATCAAGCTATCGGTAGAAATTTATATGAATTAGCAAAATTAAAAACTCATTTCAGGTTTCAAGGGAAATCCGAAAGTAACAGAAGAGAAGTGGAAAGAAGCGGAAGACCCGAAACATATTGCCATCTCCCTGACTGGAGAGCCAACCCTCTACACCAGGCTTGGAGAATTCATCGAACTTGCAAAAAGGAGAG
>DAHXMX010000016.1 GCA_027371515.1 Neisseriaceae bacterium | reverse complement strand
AACATTACTTAAGACAAGATTATATTCAATCGTTAAAGCTGTTGATAATTGCTCTTTAATTTGTTTTGCCGCAAGGCGGATAATTGCTCTATCGATATTAGTTAAATTAGTTAAATCAATGGTCCCAATCTGTTGATAAATATAGTTTTGAATTACCAAATCAAAATCATCACCACCAAGATTAGTATTGCCATTAACTGCAATTACTTGAAAAATATCTTTTTCAAGCTTTAAGATTGAAACATCTAATGTTCCGCCACCTAAATCATAAACAATAAAAATACCATCTTGTTTGCGATCTAAGCCATATGCAATTGCTGCTGCTGTTGGCTCATTTAAAAGCCTTAACACCTTAATGCCGGCCAATTCTGCTGCTTGTTTAGTCGCTTGGCGCTGGGCATCATTAAAATAAGCCGGTACTGTAATTACTGCTTGAGTAATCTCATCGCCCATTCTTTTTTCGGCAAAGCTTTTTAAATAACTTAAAATATCGCTTGATATTTGAATCGGATTTCTACTACCAATTGCAGTTTGAATATTAATTAGGTTATTTGAATTTTGCTTATCAAATAAATATGGATAATTATTTTGCTCAATATCTTGTATCGATTTGCCAATAAACCGTTTTATTGATGTTATAGTATTAGCTGGGTCTTTATCTAACATATTTACAGCTTCATGTCCTATAAGCTTTTTTTCATGCGTATAATAAACAACCGATGGAATTAACTCGTGATTGTTTTCATCTGCCAAAACAACTGGCTCACCATTTTTTACAGTAGCTATTAATGAATTAGTGGTCCCTAAATCTATTCCAACAGCAATATTTTTTTTATGTGGTGGTTTAGATAGTCCTGGTTCTGATATTTGCAATAAAGACATGTTTGACCTTTAGATTAAATTCATAATATTTGCATTAAGCATAGCTTCGACTTTTTGATAAAAAGCTAATTGCTTAATATTATTTTTAACTTCATTTAAATTTAGCGTAGTAAAATTATGCTCGATTTGTTTAATTAAAATAGCTTCTTGTTCTTTTACTAACGTTTCAATTTGTTCAAGCATAGCAATCGACTTACATTTTACAGCATCTTCTATTTGTTCATTTAGTTCTATTTGAGTTATTAAAAAACTCGGCGGGAGTATTGTATCAGTATTTAAGTCAAGTGGATTATTCATAATCTCAAGAAGTTTAAGGCTTCTATCTAGCGGATTTTGCAATACATTAAATGAATCATTAATATGCGCAGATAACATCAACAGATTACTTTTAAGTACTTCATTATTTTTAGCGTTATCTGGATGATATTTTTTCTGCAAAGCTAAATAAGTTTGACGAATTAAAGTTAAATCAATATTAAATTTAGGTTCGATATTAAATAATTCAAATGCATTATATCTAAGTAATTGCTTAAGTTCTTCTGTAGTTATTATCATACAGTAAAACTTTCCCCACAACCACACTCACCTTTTGCTTGTGGATTAGTAAATTTAAATCCTTCTTGTAAGCCTTCTTTTGTATAATCAAGGCATGTACCATCAATAAATGGCAAACTTTTTTGATCAACAAATATCCGAATCCCTAATGATTCGAACTCTTCATCATCACTATTTTTTTGATCGACAAACTCTAATTTATAAGAAAGTCCGGAGCAGCCCGTAGTTTTTATACCAACTCTAAGTCCAATACCGTGACCGCGGTTCTTTAAAAATGCTGCTACTCTTTGTGCGGCTTGTTCGGTTAAAGTTATTGCCATTATTTTTTTCTTTTATAATCTTCAATGGCTGCTTTTATTGCATCTTCAGCTAATACTGAGCAATGTATTTTAACTGGCGGCAACTCTAATTCTTCAGCTATTTGAATATTTTTAATTTTACTCGCTTCGTCAAGATTTTTACCTTTTAACCATTCGGTAACTAAAGACGAGGAAGCAATAGCTGAACCACAACCATAAGTTTTAAATTTTGCATCTTCAATAATACCTGCTGCATTTACTTTGATTTGTAATTTCATAACATCACCACAGGCAGGGGCGCCAACCATACCTGTTCCAACATTTGGATCATTTTTGTCTAATGCACCAACATTTCTAGGATGTTCATAATGATCAATCACTTTATTTGAATAAGACATTTTATACTCCTAATTATGTAATATTATATCCCGCTCACCATGACCTTGCCATTGAAAATTATCTAAATCAACTCCATCTTTAAACATTTCCCACAATGGCGACAAATCGCGTAGCTTAGTTACTTTTTCAGTTAATAACTTAACTGTATAATCTATTTCTTCTTCACTATTAAAACGACCGATTGAAAAACGAATCGAACTATGTGCTAATTCATCATTACGCCCAATAGCGCGTAGTACATATGACGGCTCTAAAGACGCAGACGTACAAGCAGAACCGCTAGATACGGCAATATCTTTAATTGCCATAATTAATGATTCGCCTTCAACATAATTAAAACTTACATTTAGATTATTATATACCCGATGTTCCATATCACCATTAATATATATTTCTTCAATATTCTGTAAGCCTGAAAGTAATTTATCCCGAAGTTTTTTAATTCTTGGTAACTCAGTTGCCAATTCTTCGTGTGCAATTTTAAACGCCTCACCCATTCCAACAATTTGATGCGTAGGCAAAGTACCAGAGCGAAACCCTCTTTCATGCCCGCCACCATGAATTTGTGGCATTAACCGAATTCTTGGACGGCGCCGGACATATAGCGCGCCAATTCCTTTTGGGCCATATACTTTATGCGCCGAAAAACTCATTAAATCAACTTCTAAATCCTTGATGCTAAACACCATCTTACCAACAGCTTGTGCAGCATCAACATGAAATATAATACCTTTTTCACGGCATATTTTACCAATTGCACCAATATCTTGAATTACTCCAATTTCATTATTTACCATCATTACTGATATTAAAATCGTATCTGGCTTGATACTATCTACCAATTTATTTAAATCTATCAAGCCATTGCTTTCTGGGCTTAAATATGTAACTTGATAACCAATCCGCTCTAATTCACGCATAGTATCAAGAGTAGCCTTATGTTCTGTTTTGATAGTAATTAAATGCCGCCCGCGATCTTGATAAAAACTACTAGCGCCCTTTAATGCAAGATTAATTGATTCAGTAGCACCAGATGTCCATATGATTTCTTTACTATCACAACCAACCGTATCGGCAACTTGTTGGCGAGCAAGCTCAACAGCTTCATCAGCCTTCCAGCCAAATACATGTGAACGTGATGCTGGATTACCGAATTGATTAGTAAGGTATGGCATCATCTTAGCTAATACCCGCTCATCTATTTTGGTAGTAGCAGAGTTATCTAAATAAATTGGTAAATTAATTGACATTTTGTTAACTTTTCTTAAATATTAGTGGAATACTCGTAATGAATCTAGTTAATTTGGTTGATTTGATTAATTTTAGTTAATTTTTGTTTATCATTATAAACCAAATCGGCTAATTTTATAGTTTGCAAATAATTATACATATGCTCGGTTAGATTACTCCATAAATCATGGGTTAAGCACTGTTTATTACCACCACGACAGTTTTTATTACCACCACAATTTCTTGCATCTAGATTTTCATCAACAGCTTTTACTATTTCCGAGATTTTAATCTCCAAACCATTTTTACCTAAGGTATAACCACCGCCTGGTCCTTTATAACTTTTAACCATGCCATTACGTCTTAATTTTACAAACAATTGCTCTAAATATGATACCGAAATAGACTGCCGCTCACTAATCATTTGTAAAGTAATCGGGCGGCCTTTGCTGTTGATTGCTATGTCAATCATCGCTGTTACTGCAAATTTACCCTTTGTCGTAAGTTTCATAATCAACTCCTCAAGAAGCAAAACGCTATATTAATAGCATGATTATATAATACCCGACTAAAATTGTCAAGCATTATAACAAGATCAAAGCCAAAATATAAAATATAAACTTAAATATTATGATAGAATTAAATCCTATTTATTTAAAAGCAATAAAAGCAAAAAAGGGAAGTATAACTATGGTAGCTTATAAGGACAAAGATTCAACAATAACAAGCACTTCGCAACGAACAGAACTACAAAGCCAAATTTGGCAAATTGCAGATAGTGTACGTGGTGCAATTGATGGCTGGGATTTTAAGCAATATGTATTGGGTACGTTGTTTTATCGCTTTATTAGCGAAAACTTTGCCAGTTACATGGAAGAAGGTGATGACAGCCTTAATTATGCAACACTTTCTGATGATGTTATTACCGATGAGCTAAAAGACGATACCATTAAAGCTAAAGGATATTTTATTTATCCTAGCCAATTATTTGTAAATATTGCCGCCAATGCCAACAATAATCCCAATCTAAATACTGATTTAGCCAATATATTTCAAGAAATCGAAAGCTCGGCTACTGGTTACGATTCTGAAAATAATATTAAAGGCTTATTTGCTGATTTTGATACTACCAGTAACCGGCTAGGCAACACTGTTAAAGACAAAAATATGCGCTTAGCTGCGGTACTCAAAGGAGTTGAATCGCTTAACTTTGGTGATTTCCATAACAATCAAATCGACCTATTTGGCGATGCCTATGAATTTTTAATTTCTAACTATGCTGCCAATGCCGGTAAATCAGGTGGCGAATTTTTTACGCCGCAAAGTGTTTCTAAACTAATTGCACAGCTAGCAATGCATAAGCAAACAACGGTAAATAAAATTTATGACCCAGTAGCCGGCTCAGGCTCATTATTATTACAAACTAAAAAGCATTTTGACTCACATATTATTGAAGACGGCTTTTTTGGACAAGAAATTAACCACACTACCTATAACCTTGCGCGCATGAATATGTTCTTACATAATGTGAACTATGACAAGTTTCATATTGCACTAGGCAATACCTTGTTAGACCCGCAATTTAAAAACGAAAAACCATTTGATGCTATTGTATCTAATCCGCCGTATTCAATTAAATGGATTGGGAAAAGTGACCCAACCTTAATTAATGATGACCGTTTTGCACCAGCGGGTGTATTAGCTCCTGATAGTAAAGCCGACTTTGCTTTTGTATTACATTGTTTAAATTATTTATCCAGTAAAGGACGCGCAGCAATTGTATGTTTCCCGGGTATTTTTTACCGTGGCGGAGCAGAGCAAAAAATCCGCCAATATTTAGTAGATAGTAACTATATAGAAACTGTAATTTCTCTTGCCCCTAATCTATTTTTTGGCACTTCAATTGCAGTAAATATACTAATATTATCTAAGCACAAAAACGATACTAAGACCCAATTTATAAATGCAAGCGAGCTCTACAAAAAAGAAACTAATAACAATGTGCTTACTGATTCTCACATTGAGCAGATTATGCAAGCATTTGATAACAAAGCCGATATTGAATATTTTTCTAAATCAGTAGATCACAGCATAATAGCAGCCAATGATTATAATTTATCAGTAAGCTCATATGTAGGAGTAAAAGATACTCGTGAAGCAATTGATATTACTAAACTCAATGCAGAATTAAAAACCACAGTAGCCAAGATTAATAAACTACGTACCGCTATTGACGCTCTCATTGCGGAGATTGAAGCATGAAAATATATAAAGATTATATAGATAAGCTACTTGATGGCATTAAAATAGAATGGAAAACATTGGGAGAAGTGGCAAAAACCTATGGTGGACTTTCTGGAAAAAATAAAGACGACTTTAAAAATGGAAATGCTAAATATATTTCATATAAAAATATTTTTAACAACATAAAAATAAACTTTGATAGTCTCGAGGCTGTAAAAATATCTGCTTCTGAAAAACAAAATGAAGTAAAATACGGTGATGTTTTATTTACCGCTTCATCAGAAACAGTAGATGAAGTAGGGATATCTTCATCAGTTACAACCAAATTCGATGAAAAAGTTTATCTGAATAGTTTTTCATTTGGCGTAAGATTTAATGACAATATACAAATAATACCAGAATTTTCAAAATATTTATTTCGCAGTCATTTCATGCGTGCTCAGATTACAAAGACCGCAAGTGGTGTAACACGCTTTAACATATCTAAGTCAAGATTTAATAAAATAAAAATCCCAATTCCTCCGTTATCTGTTCAGGCTGAAATTGTCTGTATTTTGGACGCATTCACAGAACTTACAACAGAACTTACAACAGAACTTACAGCTCGTAAAAAACAATATAGCTATTATCGCGACTTGTTGTTGAATTTTGATAATGGAGAAATCGAATGGAAAACATTGGGAGAGGTGGCACAGTATTCAAAAATACGTATTAATTGTGACCAGCTTGATAAAACAAATTATGTCGGCGTTGATAATCTTTTACAAAATCGAGCAGGAAAAAAAGAGTCTAATTATGTACCAATCGAAGGTAATTTAACTGGATATTGTAATAATGACATCTTAATTGGTAATATTCGCCCCTACTTAAAAAAGATATGGCAAGCAGATCGTGCTGGTGGAACAAATGGCGATGTATTGGTTGTTCATCCTATTAATGGAGCAATAAACCCTCGATATTTATATCACGTTTTGGCTGATGAAAAATTTTTTGATTACAATATGCAGCATGCTAAGGGCGCAAAAATGCCACGTGGCAATAAATCTAAAATAATGGAGTACCATTTTCCAGTTCCAAAAAACCTTGATGTACAAGAGCGCATTGCACTTACATTAGATAAGTTCGATACATTGACGAACTCCATTACCGAAGGTTTACCACGTGAGATTGAATTGCGTCAGCAACAATATGAATATTACCGTGATATGCTTTTAGACTTTCCACAGGATATAGCATGATTAATGATACCAAGCCTATTGTAGAATCAAATAATTTCATTGTTTTAGACAAATATACCAAGTTTGAGCAACAAGTCACAAACTATCAAAGTGAAGCAGAGCTAGAGCATGAATTGATTAATGATTTAAAAAATCAAGGGTACGAATATCTACCTGATTTAAATACTACAGACAAAATGCTTGCCAATGTACGCGTGCAGTTACAAATTCTAAATGATGTACAATTTTCCGATAGTGAATGGTCGCGCTTTGTGGCGGAATTTTTAGATAAACCAAATGATGATATTATTAAAAAAACCCGTAAAATTCATGATAACAATACTCACGATTTTATTTTTGATAATAAGCATATGAAAAATATCTATCTATTAGATAAAAAACATATTGCACGCAATAAAGTACAAGTGATTAACCAGTTTACACAAACAGGCACTAATGCCAATCGTTATGATGTAACCATTTTAGTAAATGGCTTGCCCTTAGTTCAAATCGAACTAAAAAAACGCGGCATTGCTATTCGTGAAGCATTTAACCAAATACACCGCTATAGCAAAGAAAGCTTTAATACTGAAAATTCACTATTTAAATATTTACAGCTTTTCGTGATTTCAAACGGTACCGATAGCCGTTATTTTGCTAATACTACTAAACGCAACAAAAACAGCTTTGATTTCACCATGAATTGGTCACGATCAGATAACACACCAATCAAAGACTTAAAAGATTTTACTGCAACATTTCTGCAAAAAAACACTTTGTTAAATATTCTGCTGCGTTATTCAGTATTTGATACTCAAGACAATTTATTGATAATGCGCCCCTACCAGATCGCTGCTACCGAACGCATTTTGTGGAAAATAAATAGCTCATTTAAAGCAAAAAATTGGAGCAAACCAGAAAGTGGCGGTTATATTTGGCATACCACAGGCTCCGGCAAAACCTTAACCAGCTTTAAGGCTGCACGCTTAGCTACAGAGCTAGATTTTATCGACAAGGTATTTTTTGTAGTTGACCGCAAAGATCTTGACTATCAAACCATAAAAGAATACCAAAAATTTTCCCGGGATAGCGTTAATGGTTCAGAAAATACCACAGGACTTAAGCGTAATATTGAAAGCAATGATAACAAAATCATTGTTACTACAATTCAAAAATTAAATAACCTAATAAAAACTGAAAAAAATTTACCTATCTATGATAAGCAAGTAGTATTTATTTTTGATGAAGCACACCGTTCGCAATTTGGTAAAGCACAACAAAATATAAGAGCAAGATTCAAGAAATTTTATCAATTTGGTTTTACCGGCACACCGATTTTTCCACAAAATGCGCTTGGCTCTGAAACTACTGCCAGCATGTTCGGAAATGAATTACATTCATACGTGATTACTGATGCCATTCGTGATGGAAAGGTACTAAAATTTAAAGTAGATTACAACAGTGTACGCCCAAAATTTAAGTCAATTGAAACCGAGCAAGACGAAAATAAACTTACCGCAGCAGAAAACAAAGAATTATTACTACATCCAGAGCGAATTTGTGAAATTTCGCAATATATACTAGCTAACTTTAAACAAAAAACCCACCGCCTAATCGCCAATAATAAAGGCTTTAATGCCATGTTTGCCGTAAGTAGTGTTGATGCAGCTAAATTATATTATGAATCATTTAAAAACTTACAGCAAGGACATGATAAGCCGCTGAAAATTGCTACTATCTTCTCTTTTGCTGCTAATGAAGAACAAAGTGCTATTGGCGATATTATTGATGAAAACTTTGAACCAACGGCAATGAATAGTAGTGCCAAAGAATTCTTAACTGCAGCAATTGAGGACTATAATAAAATGTTTGGCACCAATTATGGTGTTGATAGCGAAACATTTCAAAATTATTACCGCGATTTAGCTAAACGAGTAGCAGCTCAAGAAATTGATTTGCTAATTGTCGTTGGTATGTTTTTAACTGGTTTTGATGCACCAACTTTAAATACACTGTTTGTAGATAAAAACTTACGCTATCATGGGCTAATACAAGCCTATTCACGCACCAACCGTATTTATGATGCTACCAAGACATTTGGCAATATTGTTACCTTCCGTGATTTAGAACAAGCTACCATTGATGCAATTTCATTATTTGGTAACAAAAATACTAAAAATGTAGTACTAGAAAAAAGCCACAAAGAATACATGGAAGGGTTTACCGATATAGAAACTGGTGAAGCGCGGCGCGGTTATTTGGAGATAATAGCCGAATTACAGCAACGTTTCCCTAAACCTGATGAAATTACTACTGAAAAAGATAAAAAAGATTTCACTAAATTATTTGGTGAATACTTGCGTGTAGAAAACGGACTATACAATTATGACGAATTTACAAGCTTAAAAGCTTTACAAAACCTAGATAAAACCAATCATGCTGCTGTAGAAGAATTTAAAGCTAAATACTATCTAAATGACGATAATTTAAACCAAATGGCAGCTATTAAAATTCCAGCAGAACGTACTATACAAGATTATCGCTCCACTTATAATGATATTCGTGAAGAATTTCTCCAAAACCAAAAATCAAACAAGAAAAAAGAAAACTCTACTATTAATTGGGATGATGTTGTTTTTGAGGTGGATCTGCTTAAGTCGCAAGAGATTAATTTAGATTATATTCTAGAATTAATTTTTGAAAATAATAAAAAAGCTAAAAATAAATCAGCATTAATTGACGATGCTAGACGTTTAATTCGCGCCAGCGTTGGTAACCGCGCTAAAGAAAGTTTGTTAGTTAAATTCATCAATCAAACTGATTTTGATAATATCCCGAATAAAGCTAGCATTATTGAGGCTTTTTTTGATTTCGCTCAAGCAGAAAGACAGCGTGAAGAAGAAGAATTAATTAATGCTGAAAATTTGAACAAAGAAGCTGCACAGCGATACATCAAAACATCGCTAAACAAAGGCTATGTTAATGAAAATGGTACAGAACTCGATAAAGTTATCCCTAAACTGAAACGTTTAGATCCAACACACCTAAACAAAAAACAAAGCATTCTTAAAAAAATTAAAGACTTTGTTGAGAAATTTAAAGGTGTAGGTGACAAATCGAAAACAGATACTAGAAATTTTGATTAACTAATTAATTATTTTTTAATATAAATAATATCCCGTACTGCATACCCTAGTTTTAAGCCACGCTGCTCAAATTTAGTCAACGGACGATAACAAGGTCGCGGTACATAATTACCATCTACTGAAGCATTGTAAATTAATGGATTTTGATTTAACACATCTAACATCCAAAGCGCGTAATCCTCCCAATCAGTAGCCAAATGAATATAACCACCTATTTTTAATTTTGCTACCAAAATATCAACAAATTGTGAACGAATAATCCGTCTTTTATGATGCTTTTTCTTATGCCATGGATCAGGGAAAAAAATATGAAACCCATCTATAGAATCATTTGCTACCATATTATTTAATACATCAATCGCATCATGTCGAATTACTTTTAGATTAGTTAAATGATTTTCATCAATTAATTTTAATAAACTACCAACACCCGGTCCATGTACTTCAATACCTAAATAATTTATATCCGGATTATCACGCGCAATAAGATACGTAGCATAACCCATCCCAAAGCCAATTTCAATTACCAATTTATGCATATAATTAGCATAACTATTTGCTAATGGTAATATACTATTCGTATACTCAATACCATATTTAGGCATCAATGTCTTTAATGCTATTTCTTGACTGGAGGTAATCTTACCTTGACGAAGCACAAAGCTTTTAATATGTGAACCAACAGAAATCATATTTTTTTTGTTTTTAACTCATCAATAACCATCTTGATAATAGGTATCACAGATACAATCATCACTAGCATAATAACTATTGATAAATGTTCCTTAACAAACGGAATATTACCAAATAAATACCCACCACCTAGTAATATCAATATCCATAAAAACGAGCCTAATATACTAAAGCCGATAAAACGAGGATAAGGCATATAACCAACACCGGCAACAAATGGCGCAAAAGTACGAACAAGCGGAATAAATCTAGCTATTACAATAGTTCTACGTCCATGAATTTCATAAAAATTATGAGTCTTTATTAATAAATCACGTCTAAATATCTTAGAATTAGGATTTTTAAATAAACGTTCCCCTAATAATTTACCTACAAAAAAATTAACATTATCCCCACCAAAAGCAGCTAAGAAAATTATAATCATTAACCAATAAATATTTAAATGCCCACTAGCAGCAAAACCACCCGCAATAAATAATAATGAATCACCCGGTAAAAACGGAGTTACCACCAATCCAGTTTCAGCAAAAATCACCAAGAAAAATAATAAATAAAAATAATTGTGGTAATTAACAATTACTTCTGCTAAATATTTATCTAAATGCAAAATTAAATTGATAAATTCCATCTTCTATACCACCGCATCTTCTTTATGCTTCACTGGTTTAATTAAGTTAGCTCGTGATACTCCAAGCCACATCACTAAAGGAGAAGCCACCAGTACTGATGAATAAATACCAAAAACAATACCAATAGTTAAAGCAAGTGCAAAATTATGTAAACTTGCACCACCAAATAATAACATAGATAAAACCATCATTTCAGTACAACCATGAGTAATAATTGTACGACTCATTGTTGCTGTAATTGCATTATTTATAATATCAGCAGTACTTCCACCGCGAATAGTTCTGAAATTTTCACGAATTCTATCAAATACAACAACTGATTCATTTACCGAATAACCAAGCACCGCTAAAATCGCAGCTAATACTGTTAACGAAAATTCTAATCTAAAGAAAGCAAAACAGCCAAGAATGATTACTACATCATGCATATTAGCTAAAATCGCTGATACAGCAAAACGCCATTCAAAACGAATTGCAAGATAAACCATGATGCCAATACAAACAAATAATATTGCCAACAAACCATTAGTTACCAAATCTTGCCCTACCTCAGGTCCAATAAATTCAACGCTTTTTACTGTAGCATCAGGTCCGATACTTTTAATTAAATTAAAAACCTGATTTGAAACTGTAGCCGAATTCATATTATTTTTATTAGGTAATCTAATCATTATATTATTAGCAGTACCCAAATTTTGTACCGTAGCTTGCTCATAACCGTTATTAATAATGGTATTACGCACATTATTTAAATCAACGGCTTGAGAATATGATACTTCCATTAAAGTACCACCTGTAAACTCTACTGATAAATTGAGCCCTCGACTTATCAAAAAAAACACCGCTAAAATAAATGTAATCAATGATATTAACGTCGTTATCTTCCCATAACTCATAAATGGGATATCTTTTTTAATTCTAAAAAATTCCATAATAACCTACCTATATATGTAATTTATTTACGCGGCGATTAGCATACAAAAATCCAACTATACCACGTGAAACTAATACAGCACTAAACATTGAAGTTAATATCCCAATACAATGCACTACCGCAAAACCTTTAACCGGACCAGAACCAAAAGCCAATAAGGCAAGACCTGCAATTAAAGTAGTTACATTTGAATCAATAATCGTTGCCCATGCATGCTCATAACCTGACTCAATAGCTTGATGAACTTTACGCCCATTGCGTAACTCTTCACGAATTCGTTCATTAATTAATACATTTGAATCAATAGCCATACCCAAAGCCAAAGCTATTGCGGCTATACCAGGCAACGTCAGTGTTGCTTGTAACATTGATAATATTGCAATCAATAACAACAAATTCACTGCCAAAGATACTACTGAGATTACTCCAAAAACTTGATAATAGATTATCATAAATAAAGTAATTGCTACAAATCCCCATAATACCGAATGGAAACCTTTATGAATGTTTTCTTCACCTAATGAAGGACCAACGGTGCGCTCTTCAATAATATTCATTGGAGCAGCAAGAGATCCGGATCTTAATAATAATGACGTATCGTTTGCTTGTTGCGGAGTCATCGCGCCTGAAATCTGTACTTGCCCACCACCTATTTGAGCTTTAATTACTGGCGCAGTTACCACTTGACTTACCCCATTATCAACCAATACCAAAAGCCTCTTCTGGTCCATAAGCTGATGATGATAGACCATCTGCACCAAGTCCAAT
>DAHXMX010000169.1 GCA_027371515.1 Neisseriaceae bacterium | reverse complement strand
TTAGATAAATTAGAATATAAATTATTATCATTTTTATCTAAAAGAACAAATCGTTTATTAAATAAACATAATTTTTTATCTTTATTGTATTTACTTCTATTTTTTAATTTTTTCTCATTATAATTATATTTATTATCGCATTTATTATCGTTGCAATTTGTATCACAATTATTAAAAAAATATTTTCAAGTATCATTAAAAGTATTGGGCTAGGTGGACTAAATATTGCTTTAGGATTTATATTTGGTGTAATTCGTGGGATATTAATATGCTCAATATTAGTAATAGTTATTGGCGTATTAAAACTTGACTCAAGTCATTCATGGCAAAAATCAATAATGTATCCAATTATAGCACCTGTGGTAAAAGTAATTATCAATTCAATTCCACAACAAATAAATGAATTACCAAAACCAGCCCTGGTGATTCCCAATTACAATTAATTTTTAAGGAAAGTGTATATATGTGTGGTATTATCGGTATTGTTGCACAATCCCCAATTAATCACGCGTTAGTTAGCAGCTTAAAAAGCTTGCAACATCGTGGGCAGCAAGCAGCAGGTGTTGCAACAATGGAAGGTACTCTAATGCACCTAAAAAAAGGACTTGGTTTGGTTAAGGACGTGATTACTGAATATGACATGACTTATCTAAAAGGAAATATAGGCATTGGGCATGTTCGTTATCCAACTGCAGGTTCAGCCAATGACCCTGAGCAAGCGCATCCATTTTATGTTAATTCACCATTTGGATTAATGCTTGCCCATAATGGCAACCTTACTAATGCTAGTGAACTACGCGATGATGTACTAAAAAAAAATCACCGCCACGTAAGAACTCATTCTGATTCCGAAATATTAACCAATATATTTGCTTTTGAATTAGAACAATTAACAGTCAGTAAAAATTTAAATAATGAAAGTATCTTTCAAGCAATATATAATTTGAATAAACGTATACGAGGTGGCTATGCTGTTGTATGCTTAATTGCTAATTATGGGCTAGTAGCTTTTCGAGATCCGTACGGAATTAGACCGCTAGTATTAGGAAGTAAAGTAGTGGATAATAAAAGTACTTATTTAGTATCATCGGAAACATGCGCTATTGATATTAATGGTTTTGAAAATATTCGTACTATTAAACCTGGTGAGGCAATCATTATAACTCTAGATGGTAAAATAGAAAGTAAAATTTGTCATGAAGCACCAAAACTAAATATTTGTATTTTTGAGTATGTTTATTTATCTCGTCCTGATTCAATAATTGAAAACGTTCCGGTACAACTTGCTCGTCGTAATATGGGTAAATATTTAGCACAGCAAATTAATCAATTACAGCTTGATATTGATGTAGTAATTCCAATTCCTGATACATCGCGCACAATGGCGATCGAAGTAGCAGATGAGCTTAACAAGCCATACCGTGAGGGTTTTGTGAAAAATCACTTTACAGGACGTACCTTCATGCTTGCCAATCAAGAGCAGAGAACTATTGCAGTACGTAATAAATTAAGTCCAATTGAAATAGAAATCAAAGATCGCAATGTATTGTTAGTTGATGACTCAATTGTACGTGGTACCACCTCAAAAGAGATTGTAAATATTATACGTAAATGTGGTGCTAAAAAAGTATACTTAGCTTCAGCGGCTCCTGAGGTACGCTATCCTAATGTATTGGATCAAATGTGCCACCAAAAATTACTAAGCGATTATTCGCATCTATCATATAGCTTAATCATCAATTCCATGAAACAGATAATAAAGAGCTGAGATATTTATGATCAATATCACCTGTTACATATTTACCATCAAAGCATGAGGCGTCGAAATCAGTAATTTCAGGATTAATATCACTAATAGATTTTTTTAAATCATCTAGTGTTTGAAAAATTACTCTATCTGCACCAATAATTTTAGAAATTTCTTCTACATTTCTTTGATAAGCAATTAATTCATCAGGTAATCCACTGGCTAATACATTACCTTCGCTAATAATATACCCACGATCACAAATACGCAATGTTTCTCGTACATTATGGTCAGTAATAATCACACCAATACCCAATTTTTTTAAAAAATTAATAACTTTTTGAATATCATTAACTGCTATAGGATCAACACCTGCAAATGGTTCATCAAGTAAAATAAAACGTGGATAATTAGCTAATGCTCGAGCAATCTCACAACGTCTTCGTTCTCCACCTGATAATGCCATAGCATTAACATCACGTAAATGCTCAATATTTAAAG
>DAHXMX010000168.1 GCA_027371515.1 Neisseriaceae bacterium | reverse complement strand
GTAGTAAATTTAGCCGCTAAAGCTCCATCAATAATACGATGATCATATGATAAAGACAGTGGCATCATCAAACGTGGAGCAAATTCACGTCCATTCCAAACTGGTTTAATAGCTGATTTTGAAACACCTAAAATCGCTACTTCTGGTGCATTTACAATTGGTGTAAATGCCGTACCTCCAATACCACCAAGACTAGAAATAGTAAATGTTCCACCTTGCATATCAGTAGGCTTTAATTTACCATCACGAGCCAATTTAGCTAATGCACTCGATTCTGTTGCTAACTCTATAATCCCTTTTTTATCAGCATCTTTTAATACAGGCACTACCAAACCATTTGGAGTATCAGCAGCAAATCCAATATGATAATATTTTTTATATACTATCTTATCACCATCAAGTGAAGCATTAAATTCAGGAAAACGCTTTAATGCAAATACGCATGCTTTAATAATAAATGCCAATGGTGACACTTTAATTTCTGATTTTTTATATTCTTCATTAATTTGTTTTCTAAAATCTTCTAAATTTGTAATATCAGCCTCATCAAATTGAGTTACATGTGGAATCATAATCCAGTTACGGGATAAATTAGCCCCTGAGATTTTTTTAATTCGCAGCATTTCTTTAACTTCAACTTCACCAAATTTAGCAAAATCAACCTTAGGCCATGGTAATAAATCTAATCCACTCGTATTGGTTGCAGCATTGTTGCTAACTTGCCCACTCATTACCGATTTAATATAACCTTTTAAATCAGCTTCCGTAATACGCCCTTTAGGGCCACTACCTTTAATTTTACTTAAATCAGTACCTAATTCACGAGCCATTTTTCTAATCGAAGGTGAGGCATGAGCTTTTGAAAAATTAGTTTCATCTACTTTAGTAGTATCTTTACCAATAGTATTAATTGATGTATTTGATGTAGCTACGTTAACATTAGATGATGATTCTGAAACCTGTGATGATACTTCTTTATTAATAGGCGTAGCTGATGATTCAGTAGTTGATGCTGTATTTATAGTTTCAACCATTAAAATAACATCACCTTGATTAACTTTACTATTAACCGCGACCTTCAAGTCTTTAACAATACCAGCATGAGTTGCTGGAACTTCCATGGTTGCTTTATCTGTTTCTAACATTATTAAGTTATCATCAACATTAATTACATCACCAACTTTTACATAAACTTCTGCAACATTAACATCAGTACTACCACCAATGTCTGGCACTTTCAACTCAATTAAATTTGCCATAATATTTCTTACCTTTTTTAAAAATTTTTAAAAAACAACTAATGTTAAAAACTATCAAGCAAGATTTAAATTTGCTACAAGCTGTTTTCTATACTTACTTAAATCACTAACACTTTCAATAGTTACATCATATAAAGTTGATCCTGAGAAAAGAAATCCTTGGGAAGTATAGTTAAATTAAGAGGAATAATCTAGTGTCAGATGTACAAAATAATAACACAATGCTTTATCCGCAGCTTTTTTTAGATTTAGAAAAAGCTCGTTGGAGTATGAGTGAAGATATTGACTGGGATAGCTTCAAGAGTGAGCTTTTATCTGATGAACAAGCAAATACAATTAAAATGAATGCAATTACTGAATGGTCAGCCTTGCCTGCAACGGAGATGTTTTTGCGTGATAATCGAGATGATTCAGATTTTTGTGCTTTTATGTCAGTATGGTTTTATGAAGAGCAAAAGCATGCTTTGGTGTTAATTGAATACTTAAAGCGTTTTCGTCCAGATTTTGCACCAACTGAAAAAGAGTTGCATGCTGTCCGTTTTGAGTTTGAACCAGCGCCACCTCTTGAAACGTTGATGTTACATTTTTGTGGTGAGATGCGTCTTACTCAGTGGTATAAGGCTGCCGCAGCTTGGCATACTGAACCAGTGATAAAGCAGATTTATAAAACATTATCCAAAGATGAAGCTCGTCATGGTAGTGCTTATTTACGCTATATGAAAAAAGCCATTCAAAATTTTGGCGATAATGCAAAATTAGCTTTTGCCAAAATTGGAATTTTAATGGCTTCTAGCGCTAGGGTTGGTAAGCCAATGCATCCGACCAATCTACATGTTAATCGCAGTTTATTCCCAAATGATACGGTACAAAGTAGATTGCCTGACCCTAAATGGTTAGAACGCTGGTTGGATACTCAAATTGGTTTTGATATTGAAAAAGAAAAAATGGTTATTCGTACGATTATGAATAACTTATCAACTTTATATGATGTAACTATTGAAAGTGT
>DAHXMX010000167.1 GCA_027371515.1 Neisseriaceae bacterium | reverse complement strand
AACTGTTGGACATTGGGTAGGTATGATACCATGCTTTCACTAAAAAGTCACTACTAGCCTTACTTGCTGAATATGGAGATCTTGGATCATATGCTGTGCTTTCACTAAAATAACCCGTATCACCCAAACTACCAAATACTTCATCAGTTGAGATATGTACAAACTTAAAATCATCTTCACATTGTTTATAATATTCATTAGCACATTTCAATAAATTAAATGTACCCACAATATTAGTCATTATAAATTCATCTGGACCTAAAATAGATCGATCAACATGAGATTCTGCAGCTAAATGCAATACCCCAACTGGTTTGTATTTAATAAACAAATCCATTATTTTAGCTTTATCACAAATATCCACACATTCAAAATTATAACGCACATTATCACTAACAGTTGCCAGTGATTCTAAATTACCCGCATAAGTTAATTTATCAATATTTACTACATTATAATTGGTTTCATTAACTAATAAACGAACTACAGCAGACCCAATAAACCCTGCTCCACCAGTTACAAATAATGTTTTTTGCATAATCAATTACTTTCATAATCAAAATTATTCTCAATATCTTCTAAGCAAGGTTGATTTCTATCTTTATCAGATAATATAATATCCATATCATTCGCAATTGGCCAATTAATACCAAGCTTTGGATCATTAAATAACAACCCTCTATCATATTCTAATGAATATTCATTATCAGTTTTGTAAATTAACTCAGCGCTGTCAGATAAAGTTAAAAAACCATGAGCAAAACCTCTAGGTATATAAAGCATATATTTATTTTTATCATTTAACTCATACCCTACCCAATGTCCAAAAGTTTTAGAACCACGACGTAGATCAACAGCTACATCAAAAATACAACCTGAAATGCAACGCACTAATTTAGCCTGCGCATATGGATTTAATTGATAATGTAACCCTCTTAATACACCGCGCTTTGATTTAGAATGATTATTTTGAATAAAATCGTTACTAATACCATGAGCAGTAAACAACGATTTTTTATAAGTTTCCATGAAAAAACCACGATCATCACCAAAAACTTTAGGTTTAATTAATATAACGTCTTCAATTTCTGTTTTTATAAATTCCACTTTACTTGACAACTCCTCTTAAATACTCAGCATACGAACCTTTACCCATACCTTTAACTAAATCACGAATTGAATTTTTATCTATGATACCTTTATGAAGCGCAATTTCTTCTAAACAAGATATCTTCACCCCTTGTCTATGTTCAATGGTTTGAATGAAATTAGAAGCTTCAAGCAATGAATCATGAGTTCCAGTATCCAGCCAAGCAAAGCCACGTGTTAATGTAACTACATTTAGATCATTATTCATAAGATATAACTTATTAATATCTGTAATTTCAAGCTCACCGCGTTTAGATGGTTTAATTTGCTTAGCATACTCTACTACTTTGTCATCATAAAAATATAATCCTGTTACAGCAAAATTCGATTTTGGTGACTGAGGCTTTTCTTCCAAACTAATCACTTTATTATTTTGATCAAATTCCACTATTCCATATCGCTTTGGGTCTGCAACTTGATAAGCAAATATTGTAGCCCCAACACCAGTTTGTGCATTAATTAAGATTTTGGTAATACCGTTACCAAAAAAAATATTATCACCTAAAATCAAACAAGCAGGATGCCCAGCTAAAAAATCCTCTCCAATTAAAAAAGCTTGTGCAAGACCTTCTGGTTTTTCTTGTACTTTATAACTAAGTTTAATACCATACCGACTTCCATCACCAAGTAAATTTTTAAAATGTATAATATCTTGCGGAGTAGATATAATTAAAACATCATAAATTTCGGCAAGCATTAATATAGATAAGGGGTAATAAATCATAGGCTTATCATAAACTGGCAATAATTGTTTAGATAAAACACCTGTTGATGGATATAAACGAGTTCCACTTCCACCAGCTAAAATTATACCTTTATATTTTTTGGTCATTTCAATAGGCTCCTTTTCTTTTTAAAACTACAATTATTGTCTTTAATATAATTACTAAATCATACCAAATAGACCAATTTTTTACATACCATACATCTAATCTTACGCGATTAGTATAATCTACATCATTACGTCCACTTATTTGCCATAAACCAGTAATTCCAGGTTTAACCATTTTATAATAATGAAATTTATCCGCATATCTTTCTATTTCTGCACTAACAATCGGACGTGGTCCGACTATACTCATTTCACCTTTTAGTACATTTAATAATTGCGGAATCTCATCCAAACTTGTTGATCTTAAGAAACG
>DAHXMX010000166.1 GCA_027371515.1 Neisseriaceae bacterium | reverse complement strand
ATTTTTCTAGTATATGTTATATAATATTAAACTGTTAATTTAGATAAGTATATAACATGGAAACAGCAACTATTATCGTAATTTTTGTATCAAGTTTACTCTTAGGAATTACCACATATTCTGTTTATACTGCCTTTGGACCAGCCTCAAAAAATTTGCGTGATCCATTTGAAGAACATGAAGATTAAAAAAATAAAACCATAAAATGGTTTTATTTTTTAATAATACGAGGTGTTTCTCTGAAAAATACGGCAAAGAAAATTACGATTAAAGTACCAATAAGCAAAAATGTATAAACTAACGCTTCCATTGTTTGATCCTATTTAAATATAAAGAACTTAAAAAACTAACTGTAAGTTATACAGCACCTTGTTTTTTCGTTGATTTATCACCAAGTTTTTGGAATGCACCAAATTCAACTTGTTCTGTAACTTCCGCACCAATACCAGTGAAAACATCACGGAAGATTGTACGACCACCATGCCATAAATGTCCAAGGAAGAAAAGTAAAGCAAAGTTAGCATGACCAAAAGTATACCAACCACGTGGACTACTTCTGAATACACCATCTGATTCTAAACTTGTTCTATCAAATTCAAAAACTTCACCTAATTGTGCTTTACGAGCAAATTTTTTCACGGTTGGTGCGTCTTTAAACGTTTGACCGTTTAATTTACCACCGTAGAAATCAACTGTTACACCAACTTGTTCAATACTGAATTTTGATTCTGCTCGACGGAATGGAATATCAGCACGAATAATTCCATCTTTGTCAACTAAGATTACAGGGAATGTTTCAAAGAAAGCTGGCATTCGGCGTACTGTTAATTCTCGACCTTCTTTATCACGGAAAATCGGATGACCTAACCAAGCTTCTGCAATACCATCACCTTTATCCATAGGACCTGCACGGAATAAACCACCTTTTGCTGGGTTGTTTCCAATATAGTCGTAAAAGGCTAATTTATCAGGAATTCTTGACCATGCTTGACTTTCTGATAATCCTTCACTTACAGACGCTTCAACTTGTCTTTCAATTTCTTGTTGGAAATAACCGCTATCCCATTGATAACGTGTTGGACCAAATAGTTCAATTGGAGTTGTTGCAGCACCATACCACATAGTACCTGATGTAATAAAGGCAGCCCAGAATACAGCTGAAATACTACTTGATAAAACTGTTTCAATATTACCCATACGTAAAGCACGGTATAAACGTTGTGGTGGTCTAACATTTAAATGGAAAACCCCAGCAAGAATACCAAATAAACCTGCTGCGATATGATGAGCTGCGATACCACCTGGGTTAAATGGGTTAAAACCATCTGGACCCCATGATGGCGATACAGGTTGTACTTTTCCTGTAATACCATATGCATCTGAAACCCAAATACCAGGTCCAAATGCACCTGTTACGTGGAATGCTCCAAAGCCAAAACATAAGATACCTGATAATAATAAGTGAATACCAAAGATTTTTGGTAAATCTAAAGCAGGTTCACCTGTTCTTGGGTCACGGAATAATTCTAAGTCCCAATATACCCAGTGCCAAATAGCAGCTAAGAAACACATACCTGATAAAACAATATGTGATAAAGCTACACCTTCAAAACTCCAAAGACCAGGATTTGAAACACTTTCACCAGTAATACTCCATCCACCCCAAGAGTCTGTAATTCCTAATCGAGTCATGAAAGGCATAACAAACATGCCTTGACGCCACATTGGATTTAAAACAGGGTCTGATGGATCGAATACAGCTAATTCGTATAACGCCATTGAACCAGCCCAACCTGCAACTAAAGCTGTATGCATTAAATGTACTGCAATTAATCTTCCAGGATCATTTAAAACAACAGTGTGAACACGATACCATGGTAATGCCATAGTAGTAGATTCCTCAATATAATAATGGTTTTTGACTTTCTTACAACTAAACTACATAAAAGTTAGCTAATATATTATTATAAGCAAAGATACAAAAAATTAAATTAAATTAATAAATTATTTTAAAATTCTTTTAAACATTTAAATTTAAAATTATAAGTTGATTTTTATGAAAAGTTTTTCTAAATTAGAAGAGTTTGTTTTTATACAGAATCCAAGCTTAGGAATCAAAAGTTTTTAAATTAGCCATTTTGTTAGAACTTTAAGTTTATCAACACAAGTAGTTTGTTTAAAATACAAGGACGAAAACTGGAAAATGGTTTAGATTCGACACTTTAAAAATTAATTATAAATATACTATTCGACAAATAATCATAGATTATTTATTGCTTATTTTACTTGCTAAAAT
>DAHXMX010000165.1 GCA_027371515.1 Neisseriaceae bacterium | reverse complement strand
AAAAATGCTATTCCGAATGATCCAGAAAAACCTTTTGTTACAAGCGGTATTCGCTTAGGTACTCCTGCTGTTACCACGCGCGGATTTAAAGAGGTAGATTGTGTTCTTTTAGCTAATATGATTGCTGATGTACTTGAAAATCCAACAGATATGGGAATAATAGCAAAAGTCAAACAACAAGCGCTTGAATTATGTTCTAAATATCCGGTATATAAATGATTAAATGTTATTGCATAATTTGGCATATAAAATTGTTATTGATAAGTATTGAATAAAATTATTACATATTTCGGTAAAAGTATGATATATTAACAGCTGAGCTGTTAATATAAATAATGTTACGTTTGATTTTACTAATTATATTATAATTTAATGAGGAATTTATAAATGAAAAAAAAGATTATGACTTTTGCATTGTCTTCTATGTCAGCAATTAGTTTTGCAGATGTGAATTTATATGGAAGAGTGGCAGTTGGCTTGGAACAAGATGCATTCCAAAATACTACTGTACCACAATCCGGTAATATTCAGGATATGGGTTCTTATTTTGGTATACGTGGTAGTGATCCTATATACGGTGAAACTGCAGCGGTATGGCAGGTAGAGCAATTTCTTGATATTGCTTCTGGTCAAGCTTATTATCAGGATACTGCTAGCGGTATGATTGCTCCAGCACCAGGTGCTACTTCAAACGCTGGACGTGTTAAAAGTGAAACAAACGTATTAGCCGGTGGCGAGACTTATCTTGGATTGCAAGGTGGTTGGGGATTCTTGCGTTTAGGTAATATATCAAATTATATGCGTGCACAAATGGGTAACGTCGACTTATATAACTATAATAATGGTGTAAATGGTCTTGGTACTTATTCGCGTACTTCACGCTTATTATCAACAGCTATTGGATATTCTTCTCCAGTGTGGAATGGATTTAGTTTAAGCGGTATGTACTCATACCAAAGCAATGGTGGTATAAATATTTCAAGTGTAAATGCCGGTAATAATTTAAATGCTAATTTAAATGGATATTATTCAGGTGGTGTTATTAGTGGTGGTATTGGATATAATGCTGGTCCTATTGTTGTAAGACTTGGTGGACAACTATATCAAAATGTTGGTGAATATAACACAGGTGTTGGTATCCAAAATGGTAGTGGTGTTAGCGGTAGTTCTGTATATAAGAATGCCTATAATACTCGTTTAGAGTTGGGTTATGATAGCGGTGAAGATGCCATCGTTGGTATCGGTTATCAAGTGTCTAGTGGTCTTGGTTGGGCTAGTTGGGCTAACTCAGGCGGTAGCTTTAATAATTTTATTTATAATGGTAATGCACCAACTGGTTTAACTGCAGCGCAATATCAAACTCAAGAGGTTGCTGCAACTTTGGGTTGGCACTTAGGTCCATGGACACCTAAAGTGAGCTATGCTTATGGCGGTAATATGATGTATGGTGGTAATATGTGGAATGTAATCACTGGTACTGCTAATCAAATTAATGGCACTGGTTATAATCAAGTAGTTGCTGAGTTGGATTGGAACGTTACACCTAAAACAATCGTATTTGCCAACTTTGGACAACAATGGTGGGGTAGTACTTTACAGAATGTATCGTACTGTGGAACTGCATGTTCAACAGCTGGAACAGTGGTTGATGGTTCTAATCAATATAAGATGGATCAGTTATCTGCAGCTATCGGTTTTACGCACACTTTCTAATTAAGATTAATCAGTTAGTTTAAGTCGCAAGTGAATATTGCGACTTTTTTTTTGCTATAATTACTACTGATAATAGCTGAGTTGGATATACATGATTTTAAATTCTCAAATCATTACACTGTTGGTAATAATAATTGTGTTAATATGTGCGAGTTTATTTTCGCTGCTAGAAACTGCAACTGTTGCAATTTCAGAACATCGTTTGAAAATATTGCAAGAAAAGTATCGTTGGGCGAGATATGCTTATCGATTAAAAAAAGATCTAGATAAAGTATTGATTTTTAGTTTATTTGGTAATAGTTTATTTAATGCAATATTTACTACATTAACTACAATTGTAGTAACAATTATTTTAAGTGATATTAGTGAACATTTATTATTACCTGCAACGACGTTAGTTATTGCGTTTTTTATTATTATATTTTCTGAAGCTCTGCCTAAGATTATTGCTTCTAAATCTCCAGTAAACGCGCTTTGTATAGTAGCGATGCCGTTATACTACCTGTTTGTTATATGCAAACCAGTTATTTGGTTGATTGATTTAATTATTTATAGTATTACACGTTTTTTAAATATAAGTAATATTGAAAC
>DAHXMX010000164.1 GCA_027371515.1 Neisseriaceae bacterium | reverse complement strand
TGAGCTTACACGTCGTAAAGGTGTTTTAGATGGTCTTGGACTTCCTGGTAAGCTTGCTGATTGCCAAGAAAAAGATCCTAGGCTTTGTGAATTATATTTAGTCGAAGGAGATTCTGCCGGTGGTTCAGCAAAACAAGGGCGCGATCGCAAGTTTCAAGCAATATTACCATTAAAAGGTAAAATATTAAATGTAGAGCGTGCTCGTTTTGATAAAATGCTATCTTCTCAAGAGGTTGCTACATTAATTACTGCTATGGGTACTAGTATCGGTAAAGAAGATTATAATCCAGATAAATTACGTTATCATCGTATTATAATCATGACTGATGCTGATGTGGATGGTGCACATATTCGAACCCTGTTACTTACTTTCTTCTATCGGCAAATGCCAGAATTAATAGAGCGTGGACATATTTATATAGCGCAACCTCCATTATATAAGATAAAGCAAGGTAAAAATGAGCGTTATGTTAAAGATGAAGAATCACTTACTCAATATTTACTGGAACTTTCATTAAATAATTCACGCTTTGAAGCAAATGGTCAAGTATTATTGGAAGGTGATTCTCTTGCAAATATGGCAAATATATACTTAAAAGCACAACAAGTCATTGATATGCATAGTCGCTTTATAGATAAATTTGTACTTGAAGCTTTGCTTAAAATTGATAGAATTAGCCTTGCAACTGAGGAATTAACTTTACAAGCAATTGAGTCTATTAAATCTTGTTTAGATAATAAAAATATACTATTTGAACACATATATAACGAAATTCGACAAGAGTATCACATTAAAATAACGCGTACTGAACATGGTAATCAAATTGTAAGTAGTCTTGATGGGTACTTTATATCTAGTAGCGATTACACTAAAATTGTAAAAGCCTATGAGGCTTTTAAATCTTTTGGTGGAGGAGCTAAATTACAAGTATTCCGTGGGGATAATTCAAAAACTGTAGAGTCATTTGGTAAAGGTTTAGAATGGTTAATGAATGAAGTTAGAAAAAACCTTAATATTCAGCGTTACAAAGGTTTGGGTGAAATGAATGCAGAACAACTTTGGGAAACAACAATGAATCCAGAAGTGCGTAATTTATTAAAAGTACGTATTGAAGATGCGGTCTCAGCTGATAATATTTTTACCACATTAATGGGTGATGAAGTAGAACCACGTCGTAATTTTATTGAATCTCACGCATTACATGCACGCAATATTGATATCTAAGAATATTTGTGACAAGTTATTAGACATCTTTATTGCAACTAATCAAAATTAAAAGTCGGAGAATTAATATCCGGCTTTTCTTATATCACACCGGCGGATGCCACATTTGTAAAATCCAGTTTTGAATGGCATTAGTTTCTTGCTCTGCGACTAAATATTGAGTTAACGAGGTATTAGTGTCATGGAAACGATAATACAGCAAAGGCTCTGGCAAATTCGTAGCCATAATATTATGCATAAATACAAGACGCGCAAACAAATCATAATCAGCACAAACTTTATAATGTGGATTATACCGTAAATCACCTAATGCTGATCTACGAAACATAATACTGGGATTTAAAAATGGCACCGTAATAAAAAAACTTTTTTTTAATTCTATCAATGAAGATGAAAATGGATAATTAAGTTCAACGGTAGATTGATCAGCATAAAAAGCGATTGCCTGACTACCTACAAACCCATACTCAGGATAAACAGTTAAAAATTCAACCTGTTGTGCAAAACGATTTGCAACACAGATATCATCGTGATCAAGCATCGCAATAAACTCACCTTGGGCATAATTAATACCAAGATTGGAAGCTGCTGCTATTCCACTATTAATTATCGATGGTAACCAAATAATACGGGTATCATTATAGCCAGCTACAATAGAATAAACCCTAGCCTCATCTAATGGAGCATCATTAACGATTATAAATTCAAAATTAGAATATGTTTGATTGAGTACACTTTCAATTGCTTGACGTAAATACATTTCATTAGTATTATATACCGGCATTATAATACTAACTTTATTTTTTATTACATTTTGCAAATTTTTATACCCATTAAAGTGAAATTTTATTTATTATTATATTTAGCGGTTTTATTGATAATCCACTTAAAGCTCGAGCCTTGAAATATAATAGAAAAAATCACAATAAAATAAGTAATTGCCACTAAAGAAGAAGAAAGATGCGGAATAGATAACGCAAGTGCTATTGAAATTGCACCTCGAATACCTCCCCAACATAATAAAGTCATTTCTACCCAATTAAATGGATATTTATTTTTATTATATAAGTAAAAAAGGACACTAGGTATTAACATACTAC
>DAHXMX010000163.1 GCA_027371515.1 Neisseriaceae bacterium | reverse complement strand
ATTTATTGGTTTAGTAGTAATAATAATAAAAAATCTTTAGAACAAAATGCACTAAAGGTACCGTTTTATAATAACCTGATTCATTTATTTGCTAATTCTAAAACTCTGGAATCAACAAAAAGTTTATCCTGGTACAAGTATATTTTATTAATTATGTGGCTACTTTTAATTACCGCAGGTTCAGGAATTAATATATTAGGTAAAGAAATAAATATTAATAGAAGCGGACGCGATTTATATATGCTAATTGATCTATCAGGAAGTATGAATATTGCGGATATGACTGTACCAAACAATCCATCATATTACAAGCGTATAGATATTGTGAAATATATTGCTGAAAAATTTATTAATAACCGAAAAGGAGATCAAATCGGTTTAACTTTATTTGGTAGCCATGCTTATATTCAAGCACCATTAACATACGATGTAAAAACAGTTGCTAACATCTTAGATGATGCAACAGTTGGTTTAGCTGGTTCACAAACTGCAATTGGAGATGCCATTGGCATTACTGTTAAACAATTAATTAATAGTAAAGCAAAAGATAAAGCCATGATATTACTAACTGATGGTGATAATAATTCCGGCACTTTAACACCATTAGAAGCAGCGAAACTCGCTCAAAAGGCGCATATTAAGATCTATGCTATTGGTCTTGGTGGAGAAGCAATTAAAAATGGCGGTCAAATACTAAACCCTTCAAGTGATGAAGACTTTAAAACTCTTAAAGAGATTGCCAACCTAACTGGAGGTCAATTTTATCGTGCTACAGATGCTAATACCTTAGTTAATATTTACAATCAAATTAATCAGTTAGAACCTGTTAAAACTGATGATATAAAAATAAAACTCAAAACTCCAGTTTACCCTTGGATATTAGGAGTAATGCTTATAATGAGTTTTGTATTAATTATTTTAAAAGTAAGGCGCCAAGATGATTAGTCAATTTCATTTTATACGTCCATTATGGTTAATAGCTCTATTGCCAGCCTTAATTATTATTATATATTGGTTACGTAATTATAATCGCACAAATAGTAATATTTGGGCAAAATATTGCGATAAACATTTACTTAATGAGCTAATTATTAATCAACAAGCAACTAGAAACAAATCGCTTCCACTATTAATTGCGGCTATATGGCTATTAATCATATTAGCATTAGCTGGTCCAACGTGGAGTAAATACAATAGTGCAACTTTTCAAGATACGAGCGCAAGAGTAATTGCACTTAACGTATCACCAGATATGAATGAAACAGATATTCCACCAAATCGTTTACAAAGAGCTAAATATAAAATATTGGATATGTTAAATCTTATTACCAATGGTCAAACTGGACTAGTAGTTTATAGCAGTCAAGCTTTTGTAGCATCACCAATTACTACTGATAATAAAAATATTGAAAATTTAATACCTGTTATTGATAATCAAATTGTACCTGTACAAGGCGATAGTATTGATAACGCAGTCTTAAAAAGTAGTCAATTACTAGCACAATCTGGATTTAATAGCGGTGCAATTATATTAGTCACCAGTAGTGCTAACAATATTCATTCAAATGTAATTAATGAAGTAACAAAATCTGGGTATACTATATCAATTCTTGATGTGGCAGCACAACCAAACAGCCAATTACAACAGCTAGCACAACAAGGAAATGGAGTCTATTATCTATTTAATAATACTGACTCTGATATCAAAAAAATAATCGCTGCTACAAATAACAATAATAATCGCAATGCCGAGGAAATATTAGGAGTAAGCATGTGGCAAGATCAAGGACACTGGTTAATATTTGCCGCTATTATACTAACCTTATTTATTGCAAGACGTGGATGGTTACAAAAATTATGTTGAAAAAATCTTTATTTTTAATTGTAATTAGTATGCTAAATATTGCATATGCTTTCCAAATGGATTCTTTTTGGTTAAATCAAAATCAACAAGCGATGAAGATGTTTAACAATGGTCAATTTCAAAAAGCTAGTCAAAAATTTAATGATAATAAGTGGCAGGCAGCTGCAAAATATAAAGCTAATGACTATCAAGGAGCATTAGATATATTTAGTCAAGATAATAGCGCAAATGGATTATATAATCAAGGTAATGCACTTGCACATATGAAAAAATACGATGAGGCTATCGCTAAGTATAATGATGCTCTGAAGCTCAAGCCTGATTTTGAAGATGCTAAATTTAATAAAGAGTTATTAGAAAAACTAAAACAACAAGAATCACAAAATAATAACAAAGACAACAAAGACAACAAAGACAACAAAGACAACAAAGACAACAAAGACAACAAAGATAACAAAGATAACAAAGATAACA
>DAHXMX010000162.1 GCA_027371515.1 Neisseriaceae bacterium | reverse complement strand
TAAGCAACAGTTTATCGGTATCACTAAGATGGGTGATGTAAATAAGGTATTAGAAAAGTTGCCAGAAAATGTTTCAATCGGGTTAACTTGTTGGTGAATATTTTTAATTTCATTCATCATAAAATCATCAATTGATGTGCGCCCTGCCGTATCGATAATTAATACATCAAAATAATGCTTAGTTGCATAATCTTTTGCGTTAATAGCAATATCGACTGGATTTTGTGATTCATTAGAGTCAAAGCATTCGATTTCTAATGTTTTTGCCAATACCTTTAATTGTTCAATCGCAGCTGGACGATATACGTCACTACTAACAACAAGCACTTTTTTCTTATTGACTTCTTTAAGCAATTTAGCTAATTTGCCAACAGTGGTAGTCTTACCAGCTCCTTGTAAACCAGCCATTAAAATAACTGCTGGTGGTGTTGTATTTAAATTAAGCTTATCATTAAATTCACCCATTAATTTAGTAAGCTTATCATTAACAATGCCAATTAATGCCTGATCCGGTTTAAGGCTGCCTAATACTTTTTGTCCTAGCGCTTCAGTTTTAACTTGCTCAATAAAATACTTTACTACAGGTATTGCAACATCTGCTTCTAAAAGCGCAATACGCACTTCACGTAGAGCATCTTCAATATTTTTTTCAGTAAGTCGAGCATTACCAGAGACAGTCTTTACTATCCCTTTAATTTTTGTCGATAAATTTTCTAACATTATATTTCTCTCATTTAATAGCTTTAATTAATATCTAACCAATACTTAACCAATATCTAAACATTAAGTACGCAATTCACTTGGTAGAGCAAAAATCATATGCTCTTTAACTGTAGTTAATGTATCAATTGTATTATAATCATATTTTTTAAGATGTTCAATAACACCTTCAACTAGCACCTCAGGAGCTGAAGCACCAGCTGTAACCCCGACACAATTAACGTTATTTAACCAATCTTTATTAATCTCAGTAGCAAAATCAATCAAATATGCCTTAACGCCTAAATGTTCCGATAACTCTTTTAACCGATTAGAATTAGAACTGTTTTTACTTCCAATTACAATCAATATGTCGCAAATTTTAGCCATCGCTTTAACTGCATCTTGACGATTTTGGGTAGCATAACAAATATCTTCAGTTTTAGGCAAACGCAGGTTTGGATAAGCAGCTTTTAAATTATCTACAATAGATTTAGTTTCATCAACCGAGAGCGTAGTTTGAGTAACTACCGCAATTTTTGCTATATCACGTGCTAGCGGTAATTTAGCAATATCAGCTTCAGTTTCGATTAAATAAATATCACCAGATACCTGACCCATGGTACCCTCAACCTCAGGATGCCCTTTATGTCCAATCATCAAAATAGTATAATTCTGACGATGCAGATTTTTAATTTCTACATGAACTTTACTAACTAAAGGGCAAGTTGCATCAAAAATAACCTTAAGATTTTTCGACTTGGATTCTTCACGAACAGATAACGGGACACCATGAGCGGAATAGATTAATATACTATTTTCGGGAACATCTTTAATTTCTTCAATAAAAATAGCTCCACGATTTTTTAAATTATCTACCACATATTTATTATGTACTACTTCATGACGCACATAGATTGGTGCACCATATTTATCTAATGCTTTTTCAACAATAGCAATTGCACGATCTACTCCAGCACAAAAGCCACGCGGATTAGCCAAGATTATTTTTTTAGTCATCTTTCTATTTCTTAGTAAAAAATACTTGCTCAATTAAAATAAGCGCAACTCCAACAGTGATAAAAGCATCCGCAACATTAAATGCAGGCCAATGATGAGTTTTAATGTGCCAGTCAATAAAGTCAGTTACCTGACCAAATAAGATGCGATCAACTAAATTACCTAACGCGCCACCTAAAATGAAGCTTACCGCAATACCGACTGTAAAAGTATATAACTTATTCAAAATATAATACACTAAACCAACTGATACACATACAGCAAGGACACCAAAAAATATTCTCTGCCATCCGCCTTGCTCAGCAAATAAACTAAAAGCTGCACCTTTATTAAAAGCTAATGTCCAGTTCCAAAAATCAAATACTTTCTTTTGATCATAAAGATGCAGATTATGACGTACAATATACTTAGTAATCTGATCTAAAATAATTATTATCAACGACATTAACAATAATAAATATCGCGATTTGCATTTTAAATTTAATTTAGTATTATTAGTATTACTACAATTATTCATTTTCATTTCCTATTTAATTTATTCCTGTTCTGTTATATATTATATCACTTACATCATAACCATTATTATGTAAATACTTTACTAATTCTTGTAATTGTGCTGTATTCATTTTAGGTGTAC
>DAHXMX010000161.1 GCA_027371515.1 Neisseriaceae bacterium | reverse complement strand
AATGCTTTTGTTAATTGGTATTTGGATTTATTTCATGAAAGGCGCTTCAGGTGGTAAAGGCGGTGGTATAGGTGGCGTATTTAGTTTTGGTAAAAGTAGAGCAAAAGTTATTGATCCTAAAGAAAATCTAATTCGTTTTACTGATGTGGCGGGTTGTGAAGAGTCTAAACAAGAGGTAATGGAGATAGTAGACTATTTACGTGATCCATCTAAATATCAAAACTTAGGTGGCAAGATTCCTAAAGGTGTATTATTAAGTGGATCACCTGGTACAGGAAAAACCTTATTAGCTAAAGCTATTGCTGGTGAGGCTAATGTGCCATTTTTTAGTATTTCTGGTTCTGATTTTGTAGAAATGTTTGTAGGTGTTGGTGCATCACGTGTACGAGATTTATTCGAACAAGCTAAAAAAAATAGTCCAGCAATTATCTTTATAGATGAAATAGATGCGGTTGGACGTCAAAGAGGTGCTGGTATGGGTGGTGGTAATGATGAACGTGAACAGACCCTTAATCAAATGTTGGTTGAAATGGATGGTTTTGATACCAGTACTACAGTAATTGTTATTGCTGCAACTAATAGACCAGATGTGTTAGATCCAGCGCTAATGAGACCAGGACGTTTTGATAGACAAGTTGTAGTGCCTTTGCCTGATATTAAAGGAAGAGCACAAATTTTACATGTGCATATGCGTAAGGTACCTATTGCTAATGATGTTGATAATAATATAGTAGCGCGTGGTACGCCAGGTTTTTCTGGAGCTGATTTAGCTAATTTAGTTAATGAAGCAGCTCTTTTTGCAGCACGAAGAAATAAAAAGTTAGTTGATATGCGTGATTTTGAAGATGCTAAAGATAAAATTATAATGGGTGCTGAGCGTAAAAGTATGGTTATGAAAGAAGATGAAAGACGTAATACTGCATACCATGAATCAGGTCATGCGATTGTTGCAAGATTATTACCAAATGCCGACCCAGTACATAAAGTTACTATTATTCCTCGTGGTCGTGCTTTGGGGGTTACGATGCAGTTACCAGAAGAAGATCGATATGCTTATACGAAAGATTATTTAATGGATCAAATTGCAATTTTATTTGGTGGGCGTGTTGCAGAGGAATTGTTTATGAATCAAATGACTACTGGAGCAAGTAATGATTTTGAGCGCGCCACTGATTTGGCACGCAAGATAGTTACTAAATTTGGTATGACAAATGAAATAGGTCCTGTAATTTATGCTGATAATGAATCTGAGGTTTTTATGGGGCGAAGTTTTGGTTCTCAAAAACATTTCTCTGAAGCAACATTGCAAAAAATTGATGAAACAGTAAGTAATTTATTAAATAAACAATATCAATTAGCTCGACATTTATTGGATACAAACCGTGATAAGGTAGAGCAAATGGCTAAAATGTTATTAGAAGTGGAAACTATTGATACTAAAGATATTGATCTTATTATGGGTAATGTTAAAGCTAATAATACTAATGAAATTAATCATGGTGATAATAAATAATAATTTATAATAACTTTTTGTAATTATTAAAGAATGGATATGCGTAAATATTTTGGAACAGATGGAATCAGAGGTGTTGTGGGTAAATTTCCGATAACACCTGATTTTGCGTTGCGTTTAGGTTATGCTGCTGGTCGCATGTTAAATAAATTTAGCAAAAGTCCAACCGTATTGATTGGTAAAGATACGCGTTTATCTGGTTATTTGTTTGAGGCGAGCTTAGAAGCTGGATTTTCTTATGCTGGAGTTAATGTTTATATGGCAGGTCCTATACCTACTCCAGCTGTTGCTTATTTAACTCACGCTTTAAATTTATCTTTGGGTGTTGTGATTAGTGCTTCGCATAATCCATATACTGATAATGGTATTAAATTTTTTTCTAGTGATGGTAAAAAACTACCTGATGAGATAGAGTTGGAAATTGAAAACTTGCTTGATCAAGAAATGGTAAAGGCTGAACATCTAGGCAAGGTATTACGTTTAAATGATTCTTGTAGGCGTTATATTGAGTTTTGTAAAAGCTCTTTCCTTGATGATTTAAAATCAATTGATAAAAAAATTGTTTTAGATTGCGCTAATGGTGCAACATATCAGGTAGCACCCATTGTATTTGAAGAGCTAGGCGCTGAGGTTATTCGATTGTCATGTGAACCAAATGGTACTAATATCAATGATAATTGTGGTTCAACTAATCCAGAAAAATTAATTGAAAAAGTTATAGAAACAAATGCCGATTTTGGTATTGCTTTTGACGGGGATGCCGACCGTCTCGGTGCGGTCGATGAGAAGAGGAATATCCTCTGGGGCGACAAACTAATGATACTTTACGCTGCCGATATCCTGCAGTAT
>DAHXMX010000160.1 GCA_027371515.1 Neisseriaceae bacterium | reverse complement strand
TCCTTTATGAGTCTCTTTTTGACCATAAACATTAAAATAACGTAAACCAACAATTGGTGCTGCTAACCCAGATTCAAAATACCGACGAACCAACTGATCAAATAAAAATTTGGAATAGCCATATACATTTAACGGATGTTCATACTGACGCTCTTCAATAAAATCCGTTATCTCACCATAAACTGATGCTGATGATGCATACACAAAAGGAACCTCATTTTTTTGAGCATATTCAAGTAAAATACTCGAATATTCATAATTATTTTTCATCATATACTTGCCATTTTGTTCCGTAGTTGCAGAGCAAGCACCTTGATGAAATATATAATCAATATTATTATCATATGTACCATTTAATATTTCTTGAATAAAATGTTCTTTATCTACATGATCTAATATCTCACAATCAGACAGATTTTTAGCTTTAACACCATTAGTTAAATTGTCTACAGCAATAATATCTTTATAACCTAATTTATTTAATTCTTTAACTAAATTTGCACCAATAAAACCAAATGCTCCCGTCACTACAATAATCATCTTTTTTACTCCATTAATAATTGTTTAATTTTATTTTCTAGTTTTAATGGGCTAGTAATTGGGGCATAACGCGCAACTACATCGCCATACTTATTTATTAAAAATTTAGTGAAGTTCCATTTAATTGCTTCTATACCTAATACACCTTTTTGATGAGACTTTAAGTATCTATAAATTGGATGCTCATTATCTCCATTTACAATAATTTTACTAAACATTTTAAATGTTACATTATAATTTAAGTTACAAAAACTTTTAATTTCTGCCTCATTACCAGGTTCCTGATTAGCAAACTGATTACACGGAAACCCAATCACAACTAAACCATCATTTTTATATTTTTCATGCAATAATTCCAATTCCGCGTATTGCTTAGTAAAGCCACATTTGCTAGCTGTATTTACAATCAATAATACTTTACCTTTAAACTCACTGAAGCATATTTCATTACCGTCAATGTCAAATGCACTATAATCATATATCTTAGTCATAATATCACCTCATAGTAAATAATGTATTACAATACATTATTATCTATTATAACGTATAACTTTTATCATTATACTGAAAACCCATCCAATTAGCAAAATCAATATTTTTAGAAAAACCAATAACTTTAAAAGTTTCACCCATTAAATTTGGTGAAATTAAATAGTTAAATTGAGCTAATAAATCAACTTGAGTTGCTGCCGAAAGGTTTGTTGTTTTTCGATCTTCCAATATATTTAAAATGCCACAATTAATTAAAAAATTAGCCTGCGTAGTATAACCAATAAAATCTAATTGATTTACCATAGCAGTAGTTGCTACAGCTGTAAAATCTACACTATTAGTTATATCAATTAAACCTGGATATATTAAAATATCATCAATCAAATGTTGACGATAAAATCCACGTAAAGTACCATTATTACGTCTAGTCATGTAGTATTCATTTTGACTATAACCATAATCAATCAATATTATATAACCTGTATTGAGAATATTTGCTAAAGTTTTAATAAAAGCACGCTGCAATAAATTAACTTCTGAGGTAAAATCAGTACTCGGAGATTGAATAATTTTACTAGCAACTGTAAATAATTCTGAAGATTTATCAAGTGGTTCATCGTAATAAACAAAATTATCATTATCATTAAGTGTCACATAGCGTTGCAATATCTCACCATTAGCGCGCCAAGTAATAGATTCACATGCAATTGCATCTAATATTTCATTACCTAAAATAATCCCATCAAAAGTATCAGGCAATCTATCTAACCACTTAACTTTATGCGCTAAATGGGGTAATTTATCATTGAGTTGTTTTTGTTGTATACTACGCAATTCAGCACTTAATTCAATAATTTGATAATATTCAATTCTATCATTTATATCATGTTTTAAAATGTCTAGCATTAATTGCCCATTACCAGCACCAAACTCTAAAACACATGGTTTACTTATCAACATATTATCTAATAGTTCATTAAACTGATTAACTAATGCAGCTGCAAATAAATCAGAAATTAAAGGAGCTGTTATAAAATCACCATGCTTACCAAATTTTAATCTTGAATTAACATAATAGCCATATTGTGGATGATAAAGCGCCAATTCAATATATCTAGACAATAAGATTTTATTTTTTGAATTACGTATTTCATTAATGATAATTTTTTTTAAATTATTACTTAAATTTATCTCTTCAATAGTAATATTATCAAAAAGTTGATTATTTTGAATCATTAGCTATCTTTGTTAAAAATGCTTGATATACTGAGACACCTACAATAATTCCTAAAGTAGCACCAAATACAACATCACTTAACCAATGATTTTGCGTATAAATTCTAGCAAAACATAC
>DAHXMX010000015.1 GCA_027371515.1 Neisseriaceae bacterium | reverse complement strand
GTACGCAGGGTTATTAATTAGATTGTAATCAACTAATTGTTCTACCGTTTTCTCACCCATGCCATCTATATTTAATCCCAGTTTACTTGCAAAATGTGTAATAGATTGTTTTTTTTGGGCATCACAAAATAATCCACCGCTACATCTAGTAATTGTCTCACCTGTTAATCTTATTAAATGTGAATTACAAATAGGGCACTTATCTGGCATAATAAATTTTCGTACATTATCAGTTCTTTTTTCTAAAATCACTCTTGCAATTTCAGGGATAACGTCACCAGCACGACGTACAATCACATAATCTCCAATTTGGATATCTTTACGTTTGATTTCGTCTTGATTATGGAGAGTTGCATTTGATACGATTACTCCTCCTACAGATACTGGATTAATTTTAGCAACTGGAGTTACTGCACCAGTTCGACCTACTTGTAACTCTATATTCATTATTTGTGATATAGCCTCTTCAGCTGGAAATTTATGTGCTACTGAGAATCTTGGAGCACGCATTACAAAGCCTAATCTAGTTTGATAGTCAATTTGATTTACTTTATAAACTACTCCATCAATTGCAAAAGGCAATTCATGACGTTTAGCTAATGTATTTTCAAAATACTCAATTAATGCTTTATAATCAGGGCATACTTGATTATATAGACCTATATCAAAGCCCAAATTTTTTAAAAAATTTAGCTGTTCGATATAAGTTTTGAATAAATAATCTTCGCTAATGTTGGCAATTGAATAAGCAAAAAAATGTAATGGACGACTAGCAGCGATATTGCTATCTAGTTGACGAATACTACCAGCAGCAGTGTTTCTAGGATTAGCGTAAACCTTAAGGTTATTTTCAATTTGTTCTTGATTTAATTTATTAAATGCATCATTAAAAATTAAAACTTCACCGCGCACTTCAAGAGTATACGGTATACTTTGACCGCTTAATACTTTTGGTATATTTTTGATAGTTCTGATATTATGAGTGACATCCTCACCCGTAAAGCCGTTTCCACGAGTAACGCCATGTTTTAATACACCATTTTTATAGATAAGACTAATTGCTACTCCATCATATTTAACTGATGCTACATATTCAAGCTTATCAACTTCTAGTTCTTTACAAATACGTGCGTTAAATTGTATTAGTTCGTTATGCTTATTTTCATTATTTTCAGTTAAATTACTAAAAATATTATTAAGAGATAACATTGGTATTTGATGATTAATTTGCTTAAACTTAGTAATAACCTCGCCACCTACTTTTTGGGTTGGGCTATTTGCCAAAATCAACTCTGGATATAATGCCTCTAAAGCAACCAATTTGCGATACATTTGATCATAGCTATAATCATCAATTAAAGATTCATCTAATGTATGGTAAGCATAATTGTAATTATTAAGTTCGTCTACTAATTGTTGTATTTGTTTAGCAATTATTTTTTTATCATGGGAATCAAATAAATCAGTCATATACTTTTTAATCAGTCATTCGCATCTGTGGGAATAAAATAACATCTCGAATAGAACTACTATTAGTTAATAGCATTACTAAGCGATCAATACCAATTCCACAACCTCCAGCATGTGGCATACCATACTCAAGAGCACGAATATAATCAGCATCATAATGCATTGCTTCATCATCTCCCGATGCAAGTAGTTGCGCCTGAGCTAAGAAACGCTGTGATTGATCCTCAGGATCGTTTAATTCTGAAAAGCCATTAGCTAATTCACGTCCAACAATAAATAACTCATAACGTTCAGTAATATTTGGATTATTATCAAATTGACGTGCGAGTGGTGATATTTCAATTGGATAGTCAATAATATAAGTTGGATTCCACAATTTAGATTCTGTATTTTCTTCAAACATGAGCAGTTGTAGCACTCCAAGAGTAGTATCTGGAGCAATTGTTTCTCGTGTTAATTTAGATACTTCAGTTAACATATATTCACGATCATTTAGTTGCTCTATAGTATATATAGGATTATATTGATTAATTGCCTCAACTATAGTTAATTGTGCGAACGGTGACTCTAAATCAACTTCTCGCCCTTGATATTCAAATTTTAATTTACCAATAGCATTTAATGCAGCATTTTTAATAATTTTTTCAGTCAGCTCCATCATTCGCTTATAGTCAGCATAACTCTCATAAAATTCTATCATAGTAAATTCAGGATTATGCCGAGTAGATAAGCCTTCATTTCTAAAGTTGCGATTAATTTCAAATACACGATCAAATCCACCAATAAGTAAGCGCTTTAGATACAATTCAGGGGCAATTCTTAAATATAATTTCATATCCAGTGCATTATGATATGTAGTAAATGATTTAGCCGATGCACCACCTGGAATTGGATGCATCATCGGGGTTTCAACTTCTAAATAACCCTCTTCTAGCATACTATCACGAATAGATTTAATTATTTGAGATCGTTTAATAAATGTTTGTTTAACCTCATTATTCATGATTAAATCTACGTAACGTTGACGATAACGTAATTCTTGATCAGTTAAACCATGAAATTTATCAGGAAGTGGGCGTAAACTCTTGGTAATTAATTGAATGCTTGTTGCATTAATTGTTAATTCACCTGTTTTGGTAATAAATAATATACCATTAATACCTAAAATATCACCAATATCATAATGTTTAAAATCTTCGTATGCTTTTTCACCGATTTTTTCTCGAGTAATATAAACTTGGATGTTACTTTGACCATCTTGCAGTGTTATAAATGATGCCTTACCCATAATACGTTTTAACATAATGCGTCCAGCTATTGTTACCGATATTTTAGCTTCAACTAATTCTTCTTTAGTTTTATTTGCGTATTTGGTATTAATTTCGGCTGCACGATCTAATGGTTTAAAATTGTTTGGAAAAGCTAACCCTTGTTCACGAAGCTTAGCTAATTTTTGACGCCTCTCCGCAATAATATGATTTTCATTAAGAGTGATATCTAAGGTCATTAAGAAATCCTTTATTTGTGTTTAATTATGGATATTATTTGATTATTTATGCTTTTTTGCGATACTAAAACATGTCCAGTTTTATTACAAAAATCTTGCATATCATATAATGATGCTGGATCTGTAGTTATTACTTCAATTAAAACATCTTTATCTAAATTAGCCAAAAATTTTTTAGTTCTAAGTACAGGTATTGGACAGTTTAATCCGGTTAAATCTAATTTTAACATAGCGTATCTATTTAACAATCTTTAAACTAGAAGTTGTTTTTTTAACTTCTTTATTGGTATTTACATGTTCTTCTTGCTCAAACTGCATACCTTGTCCATTTTCTTTAGCGAAAATTGCTAATACATTTGCAGTTGGAATTATCACTTCATGTGTTGTACCTGAAAAATTTGTTTTAAAACTAATATAATCACGTTTAACCTCAAGATCTTTAGTGGCTGAAAATGATATATTAAGTACAATTTGTTTATTTTGTTTAAGTTCATTAGGTAATATGGTATTTTGATCTACATTTGCAGCTAAATATGGTGTCCATTGATTATCTTGACACCATTCATAAATAGCTTTGATTAAGTATGATTTCTGACTGATCATTATACTATACCAATTCCGCGTTCAGCTGGAGTTAATGAATCAATAAATTCTTTGGTTTGAAACATGCGTTTAGCATATTTTATTAATCCTAACCAAGATGGCTTAATATCAATTGAATAATATTTTAGACGCCATAATAATGGCAATACAGCAGCATCTAATAATGAAAGACTATTTCCAAATAAATATTCCGCTTTTTTATTTATAGTAAATATTTTAGCTAATTCATCAATTGCTGCTATAATGTATTTTTTAGCTTGCTCAAGTTGTTTTTTATTTTTTGGTTCTTTACTGAATAAATTTGTATCGTAATAGCGTAAATACTGAAATAAATCTTGTTCAATATTAAATATAATCATTCTCAAGCGCGCTCTTTCAGCTGGTTCTATCGGCATTAATTGTGGATGAGGAAATCTTTCATCAATATATTCATAAATGATATTTGAATTAGTTAATATTAGATCTTTTTTACGATTATTTTTATCAATATCATCCACCAATACCGGCGTTTCATTCTTAGGATTGATGATCATCAAATCTTGACGCGCATTGATATCAACATCAATTATATTAAAATCCATATTTTTTTTATATAATATTATGCGTGCACTATGTGAAAACGGACAGCGTGAACCGGAGTATAAATGTATCATATATTATAAACCTTTAAACATATTAGGGTCTAATTTTAATATTTTTATTATCATTTTGTCAAATTCAGGATTGAGGATCTAGCGCTTTGGTTATTCTATCTAATGCGATATCTAGCTCTTTTAAACTTGTTGCATATGAAATACGCATATGCTGATTTAAGCCAAAAGCACTACCAGGGACACAAGCAACTAAAAATTCATCAAGTAGATAATTAGCTAAAGCTAAATCGGTTTTTTCTTTAATATTACCTCTTTTGTAAGCATTATCAATTGCTTCACTACAGTCAAAAAAACAATAAAAAGCCCCTTGAGCTGGTAAACATTGAATACCTTTAATTTTATTTAAACGCTGTACTACGTGATCATGACGTTCTTTAAAGGCTTTTTTCATTGGTATAATACATTCAGTACCGCCATTTAGTGCCGCAACTGCTGCTTCTTGTGCTATTGAACATGGGTTAGATGTTGATTGTGACTGAATAGTATCCATAGCTTTAATTAATTGAACATTTTTACATGCCGCATAACCAATTCTCCAGCCAGTCATAGCGTATGCTTTAGATACCCCGTTGATGATAATAATACGCTCTAGTATTTCTGGAGCTACATTAGCAATATTTACAAATAAATCATCAGTAAATAAGATATGTTCGTAAATATCATCTGTAATTATATGTACTTTAGGGAATTTAATTAATTCATCCGCTAAAGCTCTTAGTTCATTTTTGGTATATACCATACCAGTTGGATTGCTTGGGCTATTTAAAAATATAGCTTTGGTATTTTTATTAAGTACTGTTTTTAATTTTTGTGGTGTTATTTTATAATTATCCTCACGAGTGCAAGCAACACAAATTGGAGTGCCATTTGCAAGTAATACCATATCTGGATATGATACCCAATATGGTGCTGGTATAATAACTTCATCACCTTCACTAATTAAGGCTTGTAATAAATTATAAATACTATGCTTACCACCTGCTGAAACGAGTACTTCATTAGTTGTATATTCGAGATTATTTTCTTTTTTAAATTTATTTACTATGGCTTGTTTTAACTCAATTGTTCCACCAGATGGTGTATATTTGGTTTTACCATTATTAATTGCAGCAATTGCGGCTTGTTTAATATGATCAGGTGTATCAAAATCAGGCTCACCAGCAGCTAATACTATGACGTCTAAGCCATCTTTTTTCATGCGACTTGCTTTCGATGTAACTGCTAAAGTTGGTGATTCTTTTATCACATACATTCTGTTAGATAACATCATGTTGTTTTTCTCCTTTTTTTCTTCTTGTACGTTTTTGAGTTTTATTAATTTGAGTATCTTGAGTTATTAATTCTAATCTTTTAACTAAAATTTCTTTAGCTGAATTATCAATTACTGGACTATTGATTAGATTAGCAATATCATTCCACACTTGATATAAATCTTCATTAATTTGGTTTAAAGCATAACGAATATTAAATAAATGTAACCCCTGTCTAAAGCGTGGCATTTTAATAAAGTCATCAATTTTTTGAATATTAGGTGATTCAAATTGTAGCTGCATATTCCATACTTCACGCATTGATTTAAATAATTGTTTAGTTATGCCAATGGAATATATAGACTCTTTTATATTTGTAATGCTATTTAATAGACTTTGTTGAGAATCATTGGTTTTATTTAGCAATTTTTGCCATTTTTGATAAACCAAATTCCATAACAAACCAGATAATATAAATACAATTGATATATCTTCTGCATCTTTAAGTCTTTGATCGGTTTTTTTTAATACTTCAAATGCAAATTTGTCTATATTTTTTTTGAAGAATAATTTATCAAATAAAACAAAAACTCCTTTAGGTAGTTTAAGTTCTTTAAGCTTATTAATACAATTTACCGAATAACCAGATAGTAAAATTTTTAACGTTTCTTCATATAGGCGCCCATTACTTTCGTTGCATAATAAATGCTTCATTTGATGAAATGGTTCTATTGTTTGTGGGTCTATGTTTAATTTTAGTTTTTCACTTAATCTAATAGCACGCAAAAAGCGTACTGGATCTTCAATATAACGTTGTTTAGGGTTACCGATTATTTTGATGTTGTGCTTTTTGATATCCTCCATTCCGTTAATATAATCGATAATGATACCTTTAATCGGGTCATAGTACATTGCATTAATAGTAAAATCACGACGATAAGCATCTTCACTTTGGGTGCCATAATTATTATCTATTGTAATACGCCCAAAACTATCTATATTTTGTTTTGGTATCTTCTTACTTCTATAAGTAGATATTTCGATGATATTTTTACTGAATATGGGGCGATTATTAATCATTTTGTTGGGATTGATGTTTTTAAAATATACATGCACTATTTTAAAACGCCTACCTATTATGATAGAATTGTTGCGAAATAGTTTATGTACTTCTTCTGGAGTTGCATTGGTTACGACGTCAAAATCTTTTGGTTCGATACCGAGTAATAAATCACGAATACCACCACCTACTATAAATCCATCATAACCATTATTTTGTAACTTTTCAATCACGAATAGTGCATCATCATGAATCATTAATTTGTTAATATTAAAATCGCTTGCGTTATATATTTTTTTAGTCATTAAAAATCTTATTTAAAATTTGTTCATATATCTTAGCTAATTTATTTAAGTCGGCATATTCAATATGTTCATTTACTTGATGTATTGAATAGTTTGGTAATCCAAATTCAAGAATTTCATTACATATTTTATATAAAAATCTACCATCAGAAGTACCGCCATCTGTTTTGAAGGATGTAATTATATTTGTTTGTTGATATACTTCTTGTTGAACAATTGTAGCTAATTTACCAACCTTACAATAAAACGGTTTAGCTGAATCAGCCCATATTATATTATAATTTAAGTTATGCTTGTTTAAAATAGCTTCGACTTGGGTTATTAATTTGTCTGAATTTTGTAAATTATTGTATCTAAAGTTGAAATTGCAGGTTAAAGTGCTTGGTATTACATTGGTTACTCCAACACCTGCATTAATATTAGCAAATTGTAATGATGTCGGCGGAAAATATTCATTACCATTATCCCATACAGTATTAGTCAATTCACAAAAAGCATTAGCAAAACTATTAATTGGATTAATACATAAGTCAGGGTATGCTATATGGCCTTGTTTGCCATTAAGGGTAAGTTCACCAGTTAATGATCCTCGTCGTCCAATTTTGATAGTGTCACCTAAATACTTTACCGAGCTTGGTTCACCAATTAAACAATATTGAATTTGAATATTATGTTTTTGTAAATACTCAACCATTACAATGGTTCCGTCTTTTGCACTAGATTCTTCATCTGATGTAATTAGTAACATTATTTGACCATTGTTATGTGTGGTGTTTTGTAGATACTGATAAACAGCGTAAATAAATGCACTTACTGCGCCTTTCATATCAGCAATCCCACGTCCATAGAGTTTATCTTGTTCTAAAGTTAGTTCATAAGGATTATGCAGCCATAATTTATCATCCCCAGGAGGTACAATATCAATATGTCCTGCAAAAGCAAATATTTCACCTTTATCACCATAAGTGGCAATTAAATTAGTGGTATTATTACGTTTTAATACTTCGCATTTAAATCCCATTGGTGTAATTAACTGAATTAAATAATCTATAGCTCCTTTTTGATAAGGGCTAATTGATGGATAAGAAACTAACTCTTTGGCAATTGTATCTAATTCAAGATTTAACATATTATTAACAAAACAACTATAAAAATAAATAAGTTGACTGATTATATCATATCGTAATTAAGTTTCGCTATATAACTTAATTTATGTATGTAAATTAAATTATGATATAATGGCGAGGATGTGTTATTTATATGTTTTTATTGGGATGTGATTTTATGCAAAATAAAACTATGCAAGATAGACCTAAATTTCTTAATTTGATGATTCTTGGGCCTAAAATGGCAGTTAATGCCAAGGTATCTATTCTTCATCGTGTTTCTGGGGTTTTGATGGTGCTTACAATACCTTTTCTTCTTTATGTGTTGAAAAAGTCATTAGTGAGTCAAAGTTTTTATGATACATTGTATGGTGTAATATCTAATCCGATTATCAAGTTGGTATATTTATTTTTTATCTGGGTATTTGTATATCATATATGTGCCGGTGTAAGGTTTTTACTTTTAGATTTACACAAAGGAATTGAAATTAAAACCGCACAAACTACTGCACGTATTGTCATTGTTTTAAGCTTAATATTAACAGCTATTTTAGGGGTTTTAATATGGTAAGGCGTAATATTACTGGTGCAGGCTATGGCTTTAATTCATGGATAGGTCAGAGAATTACAGCTGTCATTATGCTTGTTGTTATTGTTGTCTTTTTATTGTTTGTTGCTTATTTAGCAACAAACGTTAATTCAAGTATTGCATCATGGCAAGCAGTATTTAAATGTAGTTTTGTTAAAATTTTTGTACAGTTGTTTTTTGTTGCATTATTTTATCATGCATGGGTAGGTATGCGTGATCTTTGGATGGATTATATTACTTGTAATAGCTTAAAATTAACTATGCATATAATAACGATTTTATGGCTGTTAGCAAATTTAATTTACTCAATTAAAATTATTTGGGCTTAAGAAAGGGAGTAAATAGTATGACGTTACCTATTATGAAATATGATGCTGTAATAGTTGGTGGTGGTGGTGCTGGATTACGTGCTGCTTTACAACTATCTGATGCTGGAATTAAAACTGTAGTGTTATCTAAAGTATTTCCTACTCGTTCACATACTGCAGCGGCTCAAGGTGGTATATCTGCTTCTTTAGGAAATAGTGATGAAGACAATTGGCATTGGCATATGTATGATACTGTAAAAGGTTCAGATTGGCTTGGCGATCAAGACGCTATTGAATTTATGTGTCGTCAAGCTGTTGATGCTGTGGTTGAGTTAGAGCATTTTGGTATGCCTTTTGATCGTTTAGAAAATGGCAAAATATATCAAAGACCTTTTGGTGGTCATATGGCAGAATTTGGTAAGAAACCAGTTCGTCGTGCTTGTGCAGTTGCTGATAGAACTGGACATGCAATGTTGCATGCTTTATATCAAAGAAATGTAAAAGCTAATACTCATTTTTTAGTAGAATGGATGGCATTAGATTTAATTAGAAATGATAATGGTGATGTTGTTGGTATTACAGCATTAGAAATGGAAACAGGTGATGTATATATCATCCAAGCTAAAGCGGTTTTATTTGCTACAGGTGGTGCAGGGCGTATTTATCAATCATCAACAAATGCGTTTATTAATACTGGTGATGGTATTGGTATTACTTTACGTGCTGGTTTGCCTGTGGAAGATATGGAATTTTGGCAGTTTCATCCAACAGGTTTAGCTGGTGCTGGAGTTTTAATTACTGAAGGTGTACGCGGTGAGGGTGGTTATTTGCTTAATTGTAATGGCGAACGTTTTATGGAACGTTATGCACCAACTGCCAAGGATTTAGCATCTCGTGATGTAGTGTCGCGTGCGATGCAGGTAGAGATAAATGAAGGTCGTGGTTGTGGTAAAAATAAAGACTACGTAATGTTGAAATTAGATCATTTGGGTAAAGATGTCATTGATCAACGCTTACCGGGTATTCGTGAAATATCAATTCAATTTTTAGGAATTGATCCTGTTAAAGAGCCTATCCCAGTTGTTCCAACTTGTCACTACATGATGGGTGGTATCCCAACTAATTATAAAGGTGAGGTAGTAGTACCACGTGGCAAAGATATGGAGGCAGTAGTTAATGGTTTTTATGCTGCCGGTGAGTGTGCTTGTGCATCAGTACATGGAGCTAATCGTTTAGGAACCAATTCATTGTTAGACTTAGTGGTATTTGGTAAATCTGCTGGTAATTCTATGATTGAATATATAAAATCTCACGGTAATGAGTATAAAGAGTTGCCAAGTAATGCAGGTGACTTTACAGTTGAGAGATTAAATAAACTTAACGCAAGAACCTCAGGTGAATCGGTTGCTGATGTTCGTGCTGAAATGCAAAAAATTATGCAACAACATGCTGGTGTATTTAGAACGCAATCTGTATTAGAAGATGGTATTAAGAAGATTAAAGAAGTTTATAAACGTTCACAAAATATGTTTATTAAAGATAAATCTAAAGTGTTTAATACCGCTCGTGTAGAGGCTCTAGAATTGATGAATACTATTGAAGTTGCTGTAGCAACTATGATTTGCGCAGAAGCACGTAAAGAATCTCGTGGCGCTCAAGCTCGTGAAGACTATCCAGAGCGCAATGATGAATTATTTATGAAACATACATTATATTATAATGATGGTCGTGGGTTGGTATATAAAGAAGTACATAACACTCCTTTAACTGTTGATTATATTAAACCTGCTAAGCGTGTATATTAAGGGTTATTAAATTATGAGTAAAAAAGTAAAATTCTCACTTTATCGTTTTAATCCTGAAGTAGATAAAAAACCTTACTATCAAGATATTGAAGTTGAGTTAGATGATTTAGATAAGAAGCTCTTAAATGCTTTAGTTAAAATCAAAGATTATTATGATGATTCACTATCTTTTAGGCGCTCATGTCGTGAAGGTGTTTGTGGATCTGATGCTATTAATATTAATGGTAGAAATGGATTGGCATGTTTAACTGATATTGATTCATTAAAGCAGCCAATTGTATTGAGACCAATACCTGGCTTGCCAGTTATTCGTGATTTAATTGTTGATATGACACAGTTTTTTAATCAGTATAATTCAATTCGTCCATATGTTGTTGATGATAGACCAATGCCTGAACGTGAAAGATTACAATCACCAAAAGATCGTGATGAATTAAATGGGGTTATTGAGTGTATTTTATGCGCTTGTTGTTCAACTTCTTGTCCATCTTTTTGGTGGAATCCAGATAAATTTGTTGGCCCAGCTGCACTACTGCATGCTTATCGATTTATTGCTGATACTCGTGATCAAATAACTAAAGAGCGCTTAGATGATTTAAATGATCCATATAGATTATTTAGATGTCATACTATTATGAATTGTGCAGATGTGTGTCCAAAACATTTGAATCCTACGAAGGCAATTGGTAAAATTAAAGAGGTTATGTTATCTCGTGCCATTTGATTATATTGATAAACAAAAATTAGTTTGGCGGTCAACTCGCCGAGCATGGCTTGAAATCGATATATGCTTTAGTCGGTTTTTGGAAAAAAATAATTTAGATTTTTTAACTGAAGAAGAGCTTAAAGCTTATAGTTTTTTGGTTAATCTTGAAGATGCGCAGTTGATGCCTTTATTTCAAGGTGCAGAGAAAGTTAGCGATCAATGCACTCAGCGTGTTATTGATATGATAAGACAATGTATGGTGATTTAAAACTTTTAAAATTAAAAAATATTAGGAGATAATGATGTCTAAAAAACAAGTAATAATAGATTTTGGTGATGGTCGCAAAGTTGAACTGCCAGTTTTTGATGCTACTCTTGGACAAAACGTGGTTGATATGCGTAATTTAGGTAAATATGGTTATTGGAGTTATGACCCAGCATTTTTATCTACTGCAGCGTGTGAGTCTAAAATCACTTTTATTGATGGCGATGCTGGGCAATTATTTTATCGTGGATATCCAGTTGAGCAATTGGCTGAACATTCTACACATTTGGAAGGCGCTTATTTATTATTAAATGGTGAATTGCCAACTCAGAAAGAAAAAGATGATTTTGAACGCGAAATCACATTACATACAATGTTAAATGATCAAATCTATAGTTTATTTAAAGGATTTAGACGTGATGCACATCCAATGGCAATGGTAACTGGAGTAGTTGGAGCATTAGCTGCTTTTTATCCGGATTCTTTTTATTTTAAAGATCCAAAGATACGTAAAATATCGATTCAACGTTTGATAGCAAAAATGCCTACTTTAACTGCTATGTGTTATAGATATACATATGGATTACCTTTTATGTTCCCGCAAAACAAATTAAATTATGCCGAGAATTTTTTGTATATGATGTTTGCAACTCCATGTGAAGATTATGTGGTTAATCCGGTTATTGCTAAAGCTTTTGATAGAATATTATTATTACATGCTGATCATGAGCAAAATGCTTCAACATCAACAGTAAGAATAGCCGGAAGTTCAGGTACACATCCATTTTCCGCTGTTGCTGCTGGTGTGGCTTGTCTTTGGGGACCTTCACATGGTGGAGCAAATGAAGCTGTATTAAAAATGTTAACTGAAATTGGTGATGAATCTAAAGTTGATGAATATGTTGCCGGTGTTAAAGATAAAAAATATCGCTTAATGGGCTTTGGCCATCGTGTTTATAAAAATACTGACCCACGAGCAAGTATTATGCGTAAAACTTGTTATGAAGTATTAGAAGTACTAGGTAAAAAAGATGATCCATTATTTAAATTAGCAATGAAACTAGAACAAGTTGCATTATCTGATGATTATTTTATTAGTCATAAGTTATATCCTAATGTAGATTTTTATTCAGGTATTATTTTACGTGCAATTGGTATACCTGATTCTATGTTTACTGCTGTATTTGCACTTGCTAGAACTGTAGGTTGGCTTGCACAATGGCAAGAAATGATTACTGAACCAGATATAAAAATTAGCCGTCCACGGCAGTTATATACTGGATCTGTTGCACGTAATTATGTACCAATTGAGCAACGTTAATTATTTAAAATGGTAGCAATTTTTTGTTACCATTTTTTATCATGAATAATTAAATAAGTGTAAAATTATAATATTAATGTTCTAATTATGATAACATTGCTAATTGGTCTTTATTAACTAGTTAATATTGTAAAAGAGTGCTGGAATTAACGCATCACCACCTTCTAAAGAAAAACGTTTTTGCCCCACATACTTGGTATGTAAAAATCTTTCTAAACCATCAGATTCAGTTACTTTTTGTAATAACTCTATTTTTTCTTCATTACTTAATTTATAACTTAAATATTTATCCT
>DAHXMX010000159.1 GCA_027371515.1 Neisseriaceae bacterium | reverse complement strand
TAATATCTGATAAATTATCCATGTGAAAATGAAGAGGAATTAAAAATATGTGAATATGATTTTATTCAAAGATACCAACCTAAATTTAATTTTATAAAAAGTTTAGAAGAAGAAAAAATAATATATAATGAAAATATTTAGAAAAAAAATAAAAAATAATATAAAAAAATATTTTGTCTACTAATTATATAACCATGCAAAGTTTCCTAAGTACTATCAACGACTTCAAAAAAATAAATAAAGAAAAATAAAGAAAGAAAACAAAAAAAGAAAAGGAAAAAAACAAACAAAAAGAAAACAAAAAAAGGAAACAAACAAAAAAAGTGAACAAACAAAAATTAACCTTATTAATGCTGGAATAGAGTTATTTTCTAAATTTGATTATAATCAAGTATCTACTCGTGAATTAACCAAACATGCAAATACATGTTTAGGTGGGTTATTTTATCACTACGGTAGTAAAGAAAAACTATATCTGGCAGTTATTAAACATATTATCATTAATAGTAACTTAGATTTAATTACAATGTACAGTGATGATTTTCAAAATTATTCGATTAAAGAAATGCAAAAATATATCACCGAATTAATTATACTTTTAGATAATAGATTTCATACAAATCATGGAATTTGTTTTTCTAATATATTTCAACGAGAAATAATCAACAAAAAAGAAACCGAAGCAAGTAGGATCATTTCTGAATTTGTAACAAAAATTGATAATGCTATTTATCACACACTATTAATTTATTACACTAAAACCAATTTATCTGTTAATAAAACTAGATTTATAATGACAATTATTTTTAGTATTTTAAAAAATCCAGTTAATCGTATTGACACTTTTTATCAAAATCAAGATAAATCAATTTTAAATAATTTAATTGATCTTGTATTACAACAAAAAATATCGCAGGGAGAGACAATATGAGTTTATGGCTCCAACGAAGAACATTAGTTGCTTATGCTTTAAGTATACTAACTATGGCGGAGATTGTTGATTTAACCATAACATCTGTTGCAATCCCAGATCTAATGGGTGTATTAGGCGCTAATATTGAGGATATTTCACTAACAATGACTAGCTATATTGTAGCAGCAGCGGTATTTATTCCATTAACTGGACTTATGAACAATCGATATGGGATAAAAAAAGTAGCACTTACATCAACTACTATATTTGGATTTGCATCAATGCTGTGTGGAACTTCAACTAGCCTAAATCAAATGATCGTATACCGTTTAATTCAAGGTATTGGGGGTGCTTTTTTGCCTGCTTTAGCCCAATCATATGTTATACAAACATTTGAACCACATGAACAAGCTAAAGTAATGGGAATTGTAACTATTTGTATCGTACTTGGTCCCATAATTGGACCTGTTATTGGTGGATATATTGTAGAAAATATGAATTGGCGATGGATATTTTACGTTAATGTACCTGTATGTTTATTAGGAGTTATCTTAGTAGCTATACTAATGGAAGAAACACCAATTAAAAATATCAAAATTGACTATATCAGCTTTATATATATGGCAATAGGAATTAGCTGTTTAGAATATTTTGTGGATAAAGGTAATGATAACCAATGGCTTGAATCAATTAAAATGATTTCATTTTTAGCAATTGCAATTATATTTATTGGATTCTTTTTATATCGTGGTATAACTAAAAGTAGTGTAGTTAATTTTAAAGTATTTACCAATTCAAATTTCATCTTATCTTGCTTAATGATGTTTTTATTCATGGGAACATTAGCTGGTGGATTGGCTTATTTCTCTTCGATGCTACAAAATGTATATCATTACCCTGTAGATACAGCTGGTTACTTACAAGCTCCAAGAGGTGTTGCCGCTATTATTGGCGCACCAATTTATTTGTTTTTAAGTAGAAAAATAGATGCTCGAATACTAATGTCATTTGCATTAGCTTTAAGTGGTATGGTAATGATTGCCATGGCACACTTTAGTGATGTACATAATACACAGTTAATCTTAATTCTAGTGCTGCTACAAGGGTTTGGAATGATTGGAGTGTTTGTATTACTGATGACTATTGCTTTTATTGGAGTTGGGGAAGGATTAAGCTCAGATAGCTCTGGAGTATTTAATTTTTTTAGAAATTTCTCAAACTCAATTGGTACATCTATTGCTGCAACAACACTTTCAACTCAACAACAAGTAATCTGGAATGATATAGCTGCCAATATATCAGAACATGCACGTGGTTTTAGTTATTACCTACATAGCATTCCAGCTATTAATAAGTTTGCTTTACTCAACTTGGTTATACCACAAATACAACAAAATGTAATGTTGCAATCTTATTTGGATTTATACTATGCTTCCGGCGTGATATTAATCAGTATTATGTGGTTACCGTTTTTTTTAG
>DAHXMX010000158.1 GCA_027371515.1 Neisseriaceae bacterium | reverse complement strand
AATAAACAACTATTTGCACAAGATATTAATCTGTGCTCAGATATGTTTTATCCAAAGATAGAATTTGGTGATATATATAAAGTTCAATCTAATTCAGACAATAAATTAATCATTAATTTTAAAATTGATGTATTGAATAAAGCATTACTGAATAAAATTATATCTTCAATATTACAGCAATATACCAAGGTTCACCCTTTTGAAACAGTGCTTTCAAAGCGAATACTACAATTATTAACACAACAACATCATCTTGATATAAACAAGTTATTTCACTGTATTTACGAAGAGAAATCGTGGAAAATTAATCTACATGGCGATATTTATATACATTATTTTAATAAACCACAAAAAGATATAGCAATTATCAGATTAAATGGCTTTTATTTTAATGAATATACTTTAGCTAATCTAGAAAAACATTTTATTTCTCAAAAAATATTAGTCACAACTGGTTATAATGAAGATTATTTAAGATATATTAATATATTTGCCAATGAAATCAATTATATAATTTATCAAATATCATCAAATTGCATTCAAGTTGAATATCCAGCAAATATTAACGACACTAGTATAATAGAAGATTTAATTTCATATTTAGTGGTAAACAACCGCATTGCATTATGTAATCCAATTATTAATATTAAACCTAATACACAAAATATCAATATTTGTTTAATTAATGATTTTGGTTTTCCAGTTAATTATTTAAATGAAATTATTAGTACCTTGCTAATTAATATTGGTTATGTCAAAGATGAAATTAGTTTTGTTGAATACAATAATCTTAATTATTTAGATCTCAAACGCTCACATATAATATACAATATTAGCGAAACAAAAGAGATTGTGAAATTAAAAGAATCTTTAGCTAATACTGTGTTTATTTCCTGTGGCTTAGAATATGATTTATTATCTATATCCAAACAAAGAATTGTAAAAGAGTTTAATTTACGAGTTAAAAATAATAATAATTATATTACTAAGGATAATTATATTGATTTATCTCTTAAACTAAATTCAGATGCTGAATATAAAGCTTTAAAAGATAATCTTAATAAATGTTCTCATGAGGCAGATTTTTTTATTACTTATAATTCCGATCGTGATATTCCATTAAGTAAATATAAACTGAAACAGCAATTAAAGCGCATTATATATCTATTACATGGTTATAACTATTACTCACCTACTCAAGATGAATATATGATGTATATGGCTTTTGCAGCAGCGCTTCGTTCAACAGATTTATCTCGTCAAGTAGGAGCTGTTATTGCTACACAATATGGTGATATTATTGCAACAGGTGCCAATGATATTCCTAAAAATGGTGGCGGTTTATATTTTGCAAATATTGATCCACACACTAATCAAGTATATGATGTAAGTATAGGTAAAGATTATATGCGTGGCTTTGATTCTAATGTAATTGAGCAAAATACAATTATTGACGAGATAAGTAAAAAACTAAATTTAAGCACTGAACAAATAAAAGAACTTAACCAAACCAAGCTAAAAAGACTAACTGAATATGGCAGAGTAGTGCATGCTGAAATGGAAGCTTTAATGGCATGCGCTAGAAACAACACCAGTACGCGAAATGCTACACTTTATTGTACAACATTTCCATGTCATAATTGTGCTAAACATATTATAGCAGCAGGTATTAAACGAGTAGTCTATATAGAACCATACTCCAAAAGTATGGCAATTCCATTTCATACGGATTCAATTATTGCGAATAATATTGAATCAAACAATGAAAATAAAGTCAAATTTGAAAATTTTAATGGTGTTGGCCCAAGATTATATTTACAAATTTTTCATGCAAAAAGCATTCGTAAGAATAAAATTGGTGAAATCATTCAAAATTGGATCCCACAGTTAATTAAACTATACTAAAGGTGATTCAACATGTCATTTAAAGAACTTATGGCACTATCGATATTTTTAGCGATACAATTTACGAAATATTATTCCTGAAATAAACATAATGATACTACCAACTAAAATCGGTAACCTAGCATGATGACTTGCAATATATCCTGACATAATGGCAGGTATTAAATTAGCTAACGCATTAGCACTTGAATTAATCCCCATAGCTTCACCTAATTTATCTTGAGTAACTATTTTGCTAATTAATGAGTTACTAAAAGCCTTATTTAGTGCCATAAATATAGCCAAAAATGGTGGAATATAATATAACCAAAATGCGTTATTAATAAAATAAAATAATAATAAACAAAATCCTGCACCAAAAATGGCAAATCTTAACACTTGTACTTCAGTTAATTTCTTAGCCAAACGACGAACTACCATTGATTGAGCCAAAATAATCATGATACCAAAATAAGCAATTTAATTTCAATTCATCACAAATTGGTAATTTTTTTGCTTATTTTGG
>DAHXMX010000157.1 GCA_027371515.1 Neisseriaceae bacterium | reverse complement strand
TTCTGGTTCATATTCGCTACCGTCATAATTAGGGGTAAAATTAACAGTTTCTTTATCTAAGTCAGTAAGCATTTCATGAGCAATTTTCGCCATCCTAATCTCAGTATAACGCATTGCAGCAGGCGAATATGAACCAGAAGTATTACCTACTCGCTTTCCTAATTTATTAATCAATGGTGGTACTGGTATTGCTGTTGGTATGGCAACTTCTATTCCTCCACATAATTTAACTGAAGTTATTGACGCTTGCTTGGCATTGCTTGCAAATCCAGATATTAGTATTGATGAATTAATTGAATTAATTCCTGCACCTGATTTCCCTACTGCGGGAATTATTTTTGGTTTAAAAGATATTCAGCAAGGTTATAGAACTGGTCGTGGACGAATTATTATGCGTTCACGTACACATTTTGAGGATATAAGTAAAGATCGTCAAGCAATTATTATCGATGAATTACCTTATCAAGTTAATAAAGCGAAGCTTTGTGAACGAATTGGTGAATTAGTTAAAGAGAAAATAATTGAAGGTATTACTGAGATTCGTGATGAGTCAGATAAAGATGGTATGCGTGTTGTAATTGAGTTAAAACGCAATGAAAATGCAAGCGTTATTTTAAATAATTTGTTTAAAATGACTCAAATGCAAGATAGTTTTGGAATTAATATGGTGGCTATAGTTAATGGTCAGCCAAAACTACTTAATTTAAAATCAATTATTGAGGAATTTATCTATCATCGTCGAGAGATTGTAACTAGACGTACTATATTTGAGCTTAAAAAAGCTAAAGATCGTGGACATATGTTAGAAGGTTTGGCTGTTGCATTAGCAAATGTAGATGAAATGATTGCAATTATTAAATCATCAGCAACTCCTAATGAAGCGAAAATAAAACTTATGGATAAAGATTGGGAGTCTAGTCTTGTAGTGAATATGTTATCACGAGTTGATGTTGATCAGGTACGCCCTGAGTGGTTAGAGCCTAGCTTTGGATTGAATGTTAATGGTTATCGTTTATCAGAGACACAAACACAAGCTATCTTAGATTTAAGATTACAAAAATTAACCGCTCTTGAACAAGACAAAATAATGAATGAATATCAAGAAATTATGGACATAATACTTGATTTATTAGATATTTTAAGATCTCCGCAAAGAGTTAATGCAATTATTGGTGAAGAGCTTGAACAAATAAAACAGCTATTTGGCTCAAAGCGTAAGTCTGAAATTATGTACGATGCTTTTGATATTGACAACGAAGACTTAATCAAACCACGTGATATGGTAGTTACATTATCACGTGAAGGTTATGTTAAAACTCAAGAAGTTTCTGAGTATCGCACTCAAAAACGTGGTGGACGCGGTAAAGCTGCTGCTTCTATTCGTGAAGATGATTTTATTCATAGCATATTTATGGCTCATACTCATGATTATGTATTATGCTTTTCTACTTTGGGGCGTTTATATTGGTTAAAAGTATATAATTTACCAGAAGGAAGCCGTACTACTCGTGGTAAGCCTATTGTTAATTTATTACCACTGCAACAAAACGAACGTATTACAAGTATATTACCAGTAAAAGAGTTTGTGGATAATAAATTTATATTTATGGTAACTAAGTTTGGTGTAGTTAAAAAAGTAGAATTAACTCAATTTGCTAGACCTATGAATCGTGGTATTATTGCTATTAATTTAGATGATAATGATGAATTAGTCGGTGTAGAAATTACAAATGGTAATCAGGAAATTATGTTATTTTCTGATAGTGGGCAGGCTGTTCGTTTTAATGAAAGTGGTGTGCGAGCTGTAGGGCGACAAGCGCGTGGGGTACGTGGTATAAAGCTTAAAGACGGGGCAAGTGTTGTGGCATTACTTACTACAGATGATGAAAATGCTCAAGTATTAACCGTAACTGAAAATGGTTATGGTAAACGCACTCCAGTATCTGAATATAGATTAGCTAATCGTGCAACACAAGGTGTTATAGCTATTGGGGTAAGTAAACGTAATGGTAAATTAGTAAGTGCACTGTTAGTTAATGATAATGACGAAATAATTCTTATCACAACAGGTGGTGTATTGATTAGAACTAAAGTAAATAGTATTAGGATAGTTGGACGTGCAGCACAAGGTGTTACTTTAATTAACTTAAATCAAAATGAAAAATTAGTTGATGTGGCAATAGTGGTTGAAAAAGAAGAATTAGATCAAGATGCAAAAGATATGACTACTGAAATATCTGATGATGATGGATTAACTACTCTTTTATAAGCATTTATTTTAAAAGCCCTCTAATTAGAGGGCGCTTTTAATTGTGTGTTGATTTTAAATCTTATTTTTGTTGACTCAAATAACTAGCATTACCAAATAATGTGTTTAGCCAATAACCCCAAGCTGAATTAAAACCGACGTAATCACCAA
>DAHXMX010000156.1 GCA_027371515.1 Neisseriaceae bacterium | reverse complement strand
AAACTACAACTTTACCCTTAATGTGATCTGCTACCATATCAAGAGCAGATATAGATAAAGCACCTGCTGGTTCTGTAATAATACCATCATTTTGATATAATTCAATCATTGTAGTACAAATTTTACCTTCAGGTACAATTACTATTTTATCCAGATATTTTTTACAAATTTCAAAAGTATTATTACCAACACATTTAACAGCTGCACCATCAACAAAAGTATCAATACTTTCAAGCGGTGTAACACAACCATTAATTAATGATTCATGCATACCAGCGGCGCCCATTGGTTCAACTCCAACTGTATAAATATTAGGATTATGTTGTTTGAAATAAGAACTCATACCTGCTGCTAAACCACCACCACCAATACACATTAAAACCACATCAATATTATCACCAAGATGCGTATATATTTCTTTTGCAACAGTACCTTGCCCACAAATAACATCATAATCATTAAAAGGATGGACAAAAGTAGCACCTTTTTGTTGCACATAATCAAGAGCTGCTTGACTCGCATCATCATAAGTATTACCGACTGTTAGTATTTGTATATATTCACCACCAAATTGTTTAACCTTATCAATTTTTTGTTGCGGTGTTGTTATTGGCATAAAAATAACGCCGTTTAATTTTAAGGTTGAACAGCTATAAGCTACTCCTTGAGCATAATTTCCAGCACTAGCACAAACAATACCACAAGCTTTTTCAGCATCTGTTAAAGATGATATTCGATTAAAAGCACCACGCACCTTAAATGAACGACAACGTTGCAAATCTTCACGTTTAATATAAATGTGGGCTTGATAAATTTTAGATAATCGCTCAGAGTACTCTAAGGGTGTATCAATAACCGTATCTTTTAAACGCTCAGCTGCAATATCTATATCATGTAGTGTAATATTATTCATAAATTAGAAGCTATCTCTTAATAAAGGCTTAGTAAAATTCACCATCGGAACTGTATCGATAATTTTAACATCAATCATTTCGATAATTTTTCTTAACTGTTTAAGTAAAAGTTTTATTTTATTTTCTTCAGTATAAATAACTACATTCCAGTATGATAATTCTTCGGTATGTCTTGAAATATTAATATGTTCAATATTAATTCTATACCTCGAAAACATACCTGCTACTCGTTGCAATACACATAATTTATTTTGTGTAATCATTGATATTACATACATACTAGTAGTAGCAGTTAATACACCATTCATTAATTGATAGTTGAATTTAATCAAAAGCCCGGTCAGCTTAAAAAATTTGTAAATCATGCCCTTGGACCAAATGATGATATTGTAAGATTTGAATATATCAAAAAAACAAATAAAGATGCTGGGGCTGCTTTAGTTGGTATAGAATTATATGATAAAGATGATTTTGTTCCATTGTTAAATAGATTAAATGAAACTGGAATACAATATAAGATATTATCGAGTAAAGAGTTGTTATATAGTTATTTAATTTAATAAAAATTGATGAAAGAAGATAAGAAATGAAAAATCAAAATTATAAGTATGCTTTTTTTCAAGGGAAAAATGTTTTGCTTGAAAATGCTTGTGTATCAATTATGACAAATGCACTACAATATGGCACCGGTGTTTTTGGTGGCGTACGTGGATATTATGATGATAATACAAAAAATTTATCAATTTTTAGAATAGAAGATCATTACAAACGTTTTTTGTCATCAATTAAAATTCTTGGTTGTGATTTTGATTATACAGTTGAACAGTTAATTAATATTCATATTGAATTAGCTAAACAAAATAAACCGACTGAAAATTGTTATTTTAGACCATTTGCATATGTTGGTAATCATAATTTGGGACCTAATTTAGGTGGGGTTAAACTAGATTATGCGTTATATATGATACCACTGAATGATTATTTACCTACAGATAAAGGATTATCTTTAATGGTATCATCGTGGAGAAGAGTTGGTGATAACTCTATTTCAGCGCGTGGTAAATTTTCTGGGGCTTATTTAAATTCTGCATTTGCCCGTAAAGAAGCGCATGATAATGGTTATGATGAAGCAATTTTTTTAACGGAACATGGTAATGTAAGTGAAGGTTCAGCTGAAAATTTATTTATAATACGTGATGGAGTATTGATTACTCCAAGTGCTGGTGATGATATTTTGGAAGGGGTGACTAGAAAAACAATTATGTTGTTAGCTGAAGAAATTGGTATTCCAGTTATAGAGCGCAGTATTGATAGAAGCGAACTATATATTGCTGATGAAGTTTTTTTATCTGGTACTGGATGTCAATTAGCATGGGTGACGCAAATAGATAAAAGAGTAATTGGTGATGGTAAGATTGGGAAAATAAGCAAGAATTCCAAATGGAAGACCATTAGAGAGGGAAGTAGTTCTCTCCAGTACGTCTTCCATCTGCCCCTTTTTCCGTGTAGA
>DAHXMX010000155.1 GCA_027371515.1 Neisseriaceae bacterium | reverse complement strand
ACCATTAATGGCAATTCAAAACATGGCTGATTATTTGGTTATTGGGCGTCCAATCACTCAAGCGCAAAACCCGTATCAACAATTAATAAATATACTAAACGAACTATCTGTTGTTAATCATAATGACTTATGATTATTTTTAACCCTATGCTTATATAACCAATAACCAGCTAATAAAAAAACCAATGGTCCTAATATCATTTCAAGTTCATAAATAATAATATCTTTAAATTGTATAATATCACGGTTCGGCACGAAACTTAAAATAATACCAATAGTTACCGAAACAAATAAGAATAAAGCGCACATAACCCCAATTGATTTATTCAACACATTAATTTGTAATTGTTTAGTTAATTTTAATTTAATATATGCGATAGCCAAAAATAAATAAGGAATAAAATAAACTACCGTTCCAAGCAATACTAAAATAGTAAAAATACTATTAACTGTAGGCAAATATTCTGTCAACCAAACAATAATACTTACTAATACCCCAATTAATAACAATGCATTTGCAGGTATATTATTTTTATTTAATTTCTGAATTGATGCTGGTAAAATACCTGGCTCTACACATTCAAAAAATAATATAGTAGGTGCTACTAACCAAATAACTAAAGCACCAAACTCTACTAATATTAAAAATAAAATAATTAACTCTGCCATACCATAAAAATTAATTTTGTTACAGACAATAACAAGCGTTTCTACCAATCCTGTAGTATTATTTAATTTACTCGGATTAATAATTAAATTAATTGCAATAGTACCTATAATGTACATTGACATAATTAAAATACCACTAATTATTAACCCACGACGTACAGTTTGTCTTGCATTCTTAACCGAACCTGACATAATCGGAATTAATTCTATTCCAGATAACCCAAACATAAGTAAACTTAAATTAGAAATATTATTGAATAAACTGCTATTAGGTATAAATTGATTAATATTAAAATTTGTAGCACTAATACCAGATTTAAAATAATAGTAAAAACCAACTAAAATAATAAAAGAAAATAATCCAATATTTAAAACAGAAGCAAATGATGCAATTTTTGCAATAAACCGAATTCCATTAATATTGATTATTATAGCTAACCATAGGAATATTAATACAAAACTCACAACAAATAAATGATTAGTAGCAAGCTCTTTATAACCAATTAGATAGGCTAAATTAACTACCATAAAGACTAATAATCCTGGATAATAAAATAAATTATTTACCCAATATAGCCATGCAATATAAAAAGCATACTTATCACCAAATGCGTTCTTGACCCATAAATAAATACCTCCATCTTTGGAATAGTTAGTAGATAACTCCATAACTATTAAAGATAATGGAATAAAAAATAATAAAGCACCGATAATCCAAAATAATAAAGCAGAAGGTCCAATAGCACCAGCAACCGGAATCCAACGAACCCCAAGACATGATGTCAAAATCATTACAATGACACCATATAATCCAACTTGTTTATTTTTTTCAAAATTCATAAAAATTTACTTTATAACTTAAAATTTAACATCCGTTCAATTGGCTTTCTTGCACGCATAATTAAATCATCACTTAGATAATCAATTACAAGACCTCCAGTTTGATTTTGAGCTCTCTTTACAGCCTCAACCGTATTTAGCTTCATATATGGACATGAATTACATTTACATCCGGTATAAATAGGAGCTTGACGAATATCCAAATCAGGGCGTGCCATCTTCATGTTATATAATATACCATCTTCAGTAGCAACCAAAATCACATCATCGGCATTACCATTATAACTCTTAATCCAATTAAGTAACCCTGATGTCGAACCAATATACTCAGATTGCTGAAGTACTGGCAATGGACTTTCAGGATGAGCAATTAAATGCTTAACCTTATTATCAGCATTAATAATTTCATCTAAAGCTTGTTTATTAAATTTATCATGTACTTCACATACTGCTGACCATAATGGCATATTATAACCATATTCAAAATTAAGATATGCTCCCATATTACGATCAGGAGAATAGATAACTTTCTGACCTTGACTATATAAATATGCAATAATTTCATTAACATTACGCGATGTTACAGTCCAATCTGCTAATTGTTTATGCTCCGCTGATGAGTTAATATAGGCCACATGAACATGATCTGGGTAACTTTCACGCCATTTACGCAATTCATCAATATTAGTTTGCGTTACCAATGAACAAGTTGATCCCATATCAGGTAAAATTACAGTCGCTTGAGTGATTGGACGCCCAATAACCAAATAATCAGCCATGTTTTGAATTGCCATTAATGGTGTCATGATGCGTGTTTGGTCGTCATTTTTTTCTAAATTTAAGCGAATTCCCGGTGTTACTGTTAAAAATTTTGGATGGGTAGTTTCTTTAATTAAACTCGCTTCATTGGCAGAGCAGACAACTC
>DAHXMX010000154.1 GCA_027371515.1 Neisseriaceae bacterium | reverse complement strand
TCTAATATATCATCCAATTCAACCAAATCTTCATCTTTACTCTTACCAATATCTGGTATTGCTTCACCTACAACACTAGAAGAATAAATTTCAACCAAAGGTAACTTACCAAAAGAATCTAATATATCATCCAATTCAACCAAATCTTCATCTTTACTCTTACCAATATCTGGTATTGCTTCACCCACAACACTTTCAATATCTACAATATTAGTTACAAAAACCGCATGATGCGCAGACGTTGCTCGACCTGATTCAGTATAAATATCCGGAATCGGAATTTTATGCTTAATACATAGCTTTTTAACCTTTGATATGATAGTATTAGCATATTGATATAAAGTATAGTTAGTTGAATTAAAACTGCGACTACGACTACCTTCGTAATCAACTGCTAGACCACCACCTGTATCAATAATTTTAATATTTACATCAAGTTTACGCAATTGAATATATACATAAGTTAATTCATTTATATAATGTTCAATATCCTTAATATTAGCAATTTGCGAACCCTGATGACAATGTATCAAATGTAAACAATCAATCAATTCATTATTACGTAATAATTTTATCAACTCAAGAATTTGTGTTGTACTTAAACCAAACTTCGATTTCTCCCCACCTGAATGCAACCATTTACCAGCCAAAGTTAATGCTAAACGGCAACGCACTCCAAGTAATGGCTTTACATCTAACTCTTTTGCTAATTCAATGATAAAGTACGCTTCAGCCATTTTTTCAATTACTATTGTAATATTCCGTCCAAGTTTTCGTGCAATTAACGCTGTTTTTATATAGTCACGATCTTTATAACCGTTACATACAATAGGGGTTTTATTATTTTTAACCATTGATAATACTGCTAACAATTCTGCCTTGCTGCCTGCTTCTAAACCATTACTTGGTTTTGATTCAACAATACTCTCAACTACTGTTTTATTTTGATTAACTTTAATTGGATAAATTAAAGTATATGCACCGCTATAATCATTATCTTTACGTGCTTTATTAAAAGCATCTGTGATGCGCTCTACTCTATTTTGCAGAATATCCGGAAAGCGTAGAATCATAGGAGTATGTATTTTGAATTTAGTTTTTACATTCTCAATAATATCAATTAAAGCAACTGAATTATCCTTAAGGTATTTACCTCTCCTAACCGTTATCTCACCTTGACGATTAATATCAAAATATCCATTTGACCATCCATCTACACAATAAAATTCTTTTGATTTTTTAAAATTCCATTGATTATCTTTAATTTGTGCCATTTTATACCCCTCCAAGATTAGGAGCGCGTTTTTTATCAGCCAACAAACAAATTATATCACATGCAATATGTGCTGCTGCGATAGCTGTTATTTCACTATGATCATAGCTTGGCGCTACTTCCACAACATCTGCACCAATTAAATTTAATCCAGACAAACCGCGAATAATTGCTAAAGCTTGAGCAGAACTAAGCCCACCAGAAACTGGAGTACCAGTACCAGGAGCAAAAGCTGGATCTAAACAATCAATATCAAAAGTCAAATAAACTAACCTATCTTTTACTATATCTTTGATGCGATGAATTACATTTTGAGTACCATTATCATGAACATATTGTGCATCTAAGACATTAACACCCATATAATCATCATTCCATGTTCTAATTCCAATTTGAACCGATGTTTTTGGATCAATAATACCATTTTTAATAGCTTTATAAAACATTGTTCCATGGTTAAGCGAATACTCTTCATCATCAATCCATGTATCACAGTGTGCATCAAAATGAATAATTGATAATTTATCACCATATTTCTCTGCCATAGCAAGTAAAATTGGATAAGTAATATAGTGATCACCACCAAAAGTTAAAGGAAATACATTCTTATTTATAATATTAATAATATGATTTTTAATTGCATCACGAATAGTCATTGGATTATGAGGATCTAAGAAACAATCTCCGTAATCAATTACTGATAATTGATTAAATGGATCAAAACCCCATGGATAAGGCAAAAGCTCAGCTAATTGGACTGATGCTTCACGAATAGCTCTTGGACCAAGTCTACTACCACTACGATACGTAACCGCCAAATCAAATGGTATACCACTAATCGCCACATCTACGCCACATAAATCTTTAGTATAGTTTCTACGCATAAAACTAGTTACGCCACCATATGTCATTTCAAGGTTAGAACCTTTAAGTTCTTTACGCACAACGGCTGCATCTACTAAAATTGACATTACTTAATCCCCAAATATAATAGTTAGATGTTAATTGTAGCATAAATTAAAATCTTTACTTTAAATTATCTTTCATAGCGCACCGCAGCTTGTAAATTGAAGTGCGAAAAACCAGCTGTCAAAAAATGCAGATATCTCGTTTTCGTGCCGTAAGACCGTAAACAACGTGTTGGAGATTGGGAAACTGATACTTTGAT
>DAHXMX010000153.1 GCA_027371515.1 Neisseriaceae bacterium | reverse complement strand
TACCAATAGTAATATCTTTATCAATATATGAATTAGTAAAGTTATCGGTATCAGTGTAATAATTAGAATGACAAAATGGCAGGTAGATTAGCTGATGCTAGTTTTTTTAGTTTTGAGTATTCAAAACCGATTACATCAGGTATGGGTGGTTTACTTATCCTAAATAACTCTAATTTAATTAAAAACTATCAAAAGTTTTATGAACAAATTGGTGAAAGCTCGATTTTTAACATATGGCAGATTATTTGCACAATGATTACTTATAGTTTATTTTATTTTAAATATATGCCAAGTATTAATCGTTATATGATTGCTATTTTACGTAGAATTGGCTTATTGTATCGTACATCACAAAGTGAACTAAATGGTAATTTACCTAATAACTATCCAGCAAAGCTATCACCAGTTTTGGGGGTGTTTTTATATTATCAATTAAATAATATAAAATATATAAATCAACAAAAACAAAAACAGGCATATAGATATAATCAGTATTTTAAAGATATTAAAGGCATTAAAACTTATTATAATTCAAATAATATTTATGTTAGATATCCGATAGTATTTGATAATTCTATACAACCTGAAGTAATTATAAAAATTAAACAACAACTTTTAAATTATGGATATAATTTTGGAGTGTGGTTTGACGATGTGGTACATCCCAAACATTCATATCGTTATATGTATCAAGAGTTTAGTTGTATTAATGGTGAATCAATTAGCCAAAGAATAATCAATTTACCATTAAATATTAATTATCCGCTAGCAGATGTTGATCTACAATTAATTAAACAAGTTATAACTAATTTGGGTAAATAATAATGCTGATAGCAAAATTAAAAGCTAAATTATTACATGATTTTAGTATTAGTCTAATTGCCAATATCTTTTCATATTTTGTTGCATTTTCGGGCTCAATTATTTATGTCAGAATGCTTGGTAAATATGAGTATGGTGTATATACTTTTGCGTTTAATATTATTTCATTGTTTCTTCTTTTTAATGGATTTGGTGCTGCAAGTGGTGTTTTACAATATGTAAGTAAGAATATTAACAATGAATCAAAAGATAATTACCTACGTTTTGCTTTTGATTTAGGCATTATGTTTAATTTATTAATTAGTATTCTAGTCATTTTATATGCATTATTTGCCGATATCCCTATTGCACATAGTCGTAATATTCTATTATTAATGGCATTATTTCCTGTTGGTCGTTTATATATTGATGTTTATCAAGCATATTTAAGAGCCACTTCACAAAATATATTACAAGCAAAATTTTCAATTACTAATAATTTTATTATTATTATTAGTAATGTATGTGGTATTTATTATTATAATTTAATTGGTTTAGTTGTTTCTACTTACATTGCATATTTAATAATGTTTTTTTATTCTGCATATAAATTTAAAATACCATCATTATTTAAAGTAGTTAACATGAGAAATATTGAAGTTAGAAATTTTATTAGTTTTTCATTTTTTAGTACATTATCTAATGCTTTTTCTGGCTTGTTATTTGTATTAGANATTTTTATTCTTAGCTATGTTATACCTAATCCAAATTTAATTGCGACATATAAAGTAGCAACAATTATTCCATTTTCAATTAATTTTATACCTAGTATTATCATTAGTTATTTTTATCCACGGTTTGTACAAATTAACTATAATCGAATTAAAATCAAACAATTAACCAAGTATGTACGAATACGCATGTTGATTTTTAGCTTAATTATAAGTATTAGCTTAATTATATTTGCTAAACCAATTATTTATATTTGCTTTGGCTCTAAATATCATGATAGTATACTGCCATTTCAAATATTAAGTTTTGGTTATTGGATTATTTCAAGCTTTAGGATTTTGAATGGTAACATCATAGCAGCATTAGGGCATGCTAAGCTAAGTTTTTATTTAACTATGTTGATACTGGTGGTTAATATAATTATTACATATCTATTAGTACTTAAGTACTCAATAATTGGTGGGGCAGTAGCAGTAGTGGTTATTTATGTTTTTTCATCAATTTGTAATCATTTAACACTGCATTGGATTTTAAATAAGATAAAGGATTAAAAATGTATAAATGGATAACAGTTGCATTGCTTTTATGTTCAAATACTTTTATGACTTTTGCATGGTATGCACATTTAAAAGAATTTAAATCAAAACCAATATATTATGTAATACTAATTAGCTGGTCAATTGCATTTATTGAGTACTGTTTTTCTATTCCAGCAAATAGAATAGGATACTTAAAAGGTGGATTTAATTTAATGCAACTAAAAATTATTCAAGAAGTGATTACTTTATTAGTTTTTATACCATTTGCGACATTATTTATGGAACAAAAAATGAACCTTAATTATTTGTGGGCGGCCATTTCCCAAGAGAAATGCAATTTAACCTTACATAAAAAAGGTCATTGCTGACCATAAGATTATTTTACACCA
>DAHXMX010000152.1 GCA_027371515.1 Neisseriaceae bacterium | reverse complement strand
ATTTAATCCAGCACTTTGATACATAGCTTTGAATATATTTTCTAATTCTAAATGTCCAGTTGCACCATAAATAAATGAGATACCATATAATAGCAAACCTGATGCTAATGCACCTAAAATAAAAAATTTCATAGCAGCCTCAGTTGCCTTTACTTCCTCACGACGTAACGCAACCATTCCATATAAAGCCAATGATAAAAGCTCTAATCCTACATAAAGAATTAACATATTATTAGCAGATATCATCACTTGCATACCAAAAATAGAAAATAAAAATATTATATAAAATTCACCTTTTAGCATTTTAGTATCATGAACATACTGTTTTACATATAAAATTGTAACAATACCAATAATATAAGTAACCAGCTTCATACCTTGTGCCATACTATCCAAAATAAACATATTATTAAATACTACTTGAATTGTACCTATGGTATATATCGATACTTGTAAAACAAAAGTGATAACTAAAGTAATTATCGATAATACAGTTACTCGACTTTTTTTACTATCAGAACTAAAAGCCTCGACCATAAGAATAAATAATATCATAGCAACCATAAATATTTCTGGTATTGCTGCAAATAAATTAAGTTTCATAATCATATTACCTTTGTAAATAATCTATTTAGTTAACACTAAGTTTAGTATGTGCAACTTCAACAATTAAATCTTGTACACTAACTAACATTTTCGATACAAATAAATCTGGATATACACCCATTACTAATACTGCAATAGCTAATAGTAATAATACAGTAAACTCCAAACAGTTTACATCCTTCATTTCGGCTACATGAATATTAGTTACTTCACCAAATATTACTCTTTTATACATCCATAATGTATAACCAGCACCAATAATCAATGTTGTTGCAGCAATCACAGCATATAATACATTAGTTTGAACTGCACCCATAATTACCATAAACTCACCGACAAATCCTGATGTTCCAGGTAATCCAGCATTAGCCATAGAAAACAACATAAAAAACGCCGCAAAAATTGGCATTTTAGTTGCAACACCACCATAATCAACGATATTACGAGAATGAACACGATCATACATAATACCAATACACATAAACATTGCCGCAGATACAAAACCATGAGAAATCATTTGTGTAATCGCGCCTTCTATACCCCATATATTAAGACTAGTCCCAATATACAAGAATGTGCCCAATGTCACAAAACCCATGTGTGATATTGAAGAATATGCTACTAATTTCTTCATATCTTTTTGAATTAAAGCAACCAATCCAATATATACAATCGCAATTAATGATAATGTGATCATAGTTGGTGCTAAGCTACGCGCTGCATCAGGAACAATAGGTAAAATAAATCTTAAGAAGCCATAACCACCAATCTTTAATGTTACAGCTGCCAATACCATAGAACCACCAGTAGGAGCTTCAGGATGAGCATCTGGCAACCATGTATGAACTGGAAACATTGGCACCTTAACTGCAAATGATAAGAAAAATGCAATAAATAATAACACTTGCGGTATAAATTGTAAATTAGTTTTATAATACTCAAATATATCAAAACTATTATTTGATACTTGATATAAATAAATTAAAGCAACCAACATTAATAAAGAACCCAGTAACGTGTATAAGAAAAATTTAATTGCTGCATATACACGATTACTACTACCCCAAACTCCAATAATTAAATACATTGGAATTAACATAGCCTCAAAGAATACATAAAATAAAATCGCATCTGTTGCACAAAACGAACCTGAAATAAATCCAGTCATCATTAAAAACATACTATTATATAATGCTACTTTATAATTAATAACTTTAAAACCAGCTAAAATAACCAACACAGTTATAAAGTTATTTAGGAGTACAAATGGCATTGAGATACCATCTACGCCCAAACTATAAAATATATTCATACTGCTAATCCATTGATAATGCTCAACAAATTGCAATCCAGATAATTTTGCATCAAAATCAACAAAGACTATTATTGAAAAAATCAAGCTAAGAACTGAACCAGCTAAAGCAATATAACGCGCCAAACAATCATTTTTAGCAGATAATAACACTAAAAACCCAGCAAAAATAGGAGTCCAGATTATTAAACTTAAAATATTATGCATCATTTTCTAGTCCTTAATTAAATATCAATTTAGTACATAAAGTTAATAATATAATAACACCTAGTACCATAAAAGTTGCTGAGCTATTCACATAACCACTTTGTAGTTTACGGAACACTTTTGAATACCATGCTACAACCTTCGCTGAGCCATTTACAATTAAGCCATCGATAAGTAACATATCACCAAATCTCCATAAAATAGAGCCAATACCACGCATTAGTGGTGCAAGTAAATTAATATATAAATCATCCATGAAGAATTTACGTTCCAAAATATAATTAACTGGGCGTATAACTTTCACAAATTTAGCTGCAAAAATTTTATTTTTATGAAATAACCATGCAATAAAAATACCAGATAAACCAAAATATACCGGTAACTCAGTTAAACTATGTTTAATCATTTCAATTGGACTAATAGATT
>DAHXMX010000151.1 GCA_027371515.1 Neisseriaceae bacterium | reverse complement strand
CGCGTAGGCGGTAGTTAGTTTTTTTATTGCCTAATCCTTTAGCTTTTAGTACTTGTTCTAATTTATCAAATGCTTGATTAAAATCTAGTCCATCAAATTCGCCACTGTTAAATAATATACCTTTATCTGTGTATGCAGTATTAGTGTTGAGTTGAACATCACCCTGAGGCTTAATTACATACTTAATTGGTAGATTATATTTAAGTGCAAATTCATGATCTCGTTCATCATGTGCAGGTACTGCCATTACTGCACCCGAACCATAGCTCATTAGCACATAATTGGCAATCCATACTGGAATATCTTCATTTGTGATTGGATGTTTGACATATAAACCACTAAACACTCCCTCTTTGTCTTGAGTTGCAATTTCGGCTTCAGATACCCCACCGCTTTTATATTTATCAACAAATGGCTTTAATTCAGGTTTTTTAGTTAAAGCATAAGTTGCAAGTTGGTGTTCAGCAGCGATAGCAATATACGTAACACCCATTAAAGTGTCTGGACGTGTAGTATATACTGTTAGGTTATCCTTTGTATCGTTGGAAATGAAATTTATATTCATACCAAATGATTTACCAATCCAGTTTCGTTGCATGATTTTAACTTGTTCTGGCCAACCATCTAGTATATCCAGATCATTGAGTAATTCTTCGGCATAATCAGTTATTTTAAAATAATACATTGGGATTTCTTTTTTGATTACTTTAGCACCTGATCGCCAGCCCTTGCCATCGATTACTTGTTCATTAGCTAGTACTGTTTGATCTACTGGATCCCAATTAACCAATCCATTTTTGCGATAAATAATACCTTTTTTATATAATTGAATAAAAAGCCATTGTTGATGTTTATAGTATTCTGGGTTACAAGTGGCAAATTCACGTGACCAATCTATGGCTAAACCTAAACTTTGAAGTTGTGAACGCACGTAATCAATATTTTGATATGTCCATTTTGCAGGTGGTTGGTTAAATTGCATTGCTGCATTTTCAGCTGGCAAACCGAAAGCATCCCAGCCAAATGGTTGCATTACATTGAAACCACGTATTTTATGATATCGAGCCAATACATCTCCAATGGTGTAATTACGTACATGACCCATATGCAGCTTGCCTGATGGGTATGCAAACATTGATAAGCAATAATATTTAGGTTTATCAGTTTTATCTAGTGCTTTAAAGGTTTGGTTTTGATGCCAAATTTGTTGCCATTTGGTTTCTATTTCGCTAAAGTTATAGTTTTCCTGCATTTTCTAAATCCATTATAATTTTTTTGATTTTAACAGCGGTAATTTTAACATAAGGTTGATATTAGCGCGGTTCATTTTGATTTTTCATTTTTACATTTTGGTTTTTGCATTTAAGTAATATGGTGTTATTAAACATTCAACCTGTAATTATGGACGATAAATTTGCTTGGAGGCATAATCAATAATAGTTGAAGGTCTTTTAGCAAAATTAGTGAGACCAGGTAAGACTAACACTTCTTTTCCAAATTGTCGCACGCATTCATGGTAATTTCTAATTGATTTATTACCTGATTTATTGGCTGATGTTGAAACTAATGGCATATTTAAAAAATTACATAATTGTATAACTAATTCGTGTTTAGTTATGCGAACAGCGATTTTTTTGTGATGACCTACTAGTAATTTTGGTACTTTATTGGTTACAGGTAAAATTAGACTAAAAGGACCAGGCCAGTAATTAGTAAAAATATACTCTTGTTCTAATTTTGGTAATGGTTGAATTAAATTATTAAGCTGATTAAACTTTCCTGCAATTACAATTAATCCCTTGTTAGAATTGCGTTTTTTCAGACTAATAATTCTTTTTATTGCTTTATTATTAAATGGATCGCATCCAAGTCCATAACATGATTCAGTTGGATAAGCGATAATACCACCATTTACAATGTGTTTACGGATAGTATTTAATAATTCAGTAGAGTAGTATTGTTTCATGGTTTACTTTCATGGGTTACAGTAATCACAATAACGAGGGTTTGCAAATTCAACTTCTGGATTAATTAATGTTTGAATAGTGTAATCACATTTTATACAGCAGTAATTATTATATTTTTTAATTTTGGTTGGTGATAAACATAATTCACATATTAATGCACCGCTGGTTTTAAGTAAACCAAATCCAGGTGTATTACATTTAATACAATTATTAGCAACTCGTTGAGCTAATTTGTATGCTAAGTTATTAATTACTTTCATTCTGCTTGGATTATACATTGCGCGCATGTCAGTTTCTAGCTTGAGGTATTTAAAAGTGGTTAAATTATTTTTAATAAGTACTTCTAATTCATCTTGTTGGGTAATACCTTTAGCTAATACCTGATTGTTTGCTTTTAAAATGAGGGCATGTGAAGGAAATTTGGTTTTAGTTAAAAAATCACTATAATCCGTGTGTGCTGTAATCTCGATTTCGTTTAAGTTGGTGTCAGTACTAATCTCATACTCATATATAAATAACTCATTAGTCCTATCATAAAAAAGCAACATTTCAGTATCTGAATTTAGAAACATATATGACGGATGAGGTCCGAAAGAACCTTCGCTACTAATTATATAATCAACATTATATGTATTTGCAGCAATGACTGCCTTATGTTTTAAAGTATC
>DAHXMX010000150.1 GCA_027371515.1 Neisseriaceae bacterium | reverse complement strand
TTATTAATGGCGCCGTATTATTCTTTACCAGTTGTTGGGCAAAATGAAATAACTGATGATTATTTGAAGCTTTTGGGCTTAATTAGTCATGAGTTTTTTCATACTTGGAATGTAAAACGTATTAAACCGCAGGCATTTAATCCATATAATATGGATGAGGAAAACTATACCAAGCTATTATGGTGGTTTGAGGGTATCACTTCATATTATGATGATTTAATATTATTTCGTGCGGGATTAATTGATGAAAAAAAATATTTATCACTTGTGGTAGATAATATTAACAGCGTTACTAAATATAATGCAACCAATAAACAAAGTTTAACTAATAGCAGTTTAACTAGTTGGATCAAATATTATCGCCAAGATGAAAATTCAGTTAATAGGGTAGTTAGTTATTATGTTAAGGGTTCATTAGTTGGGATGTGTCTTGATTTAATGATTAGGCGTAACTCAAATTATAGTAAGTCGTTAGATGATGTGATTTTTGGTATGTATAAACGTTGGCAAAATAATGCTTTAGGTATTTTAGAAGATGAAATACCACACTTAATACAAGAATATACTAATATCGATTTAAGTGTAGAAATAAATCAATTTGTTAATCAAGTTGGTGATTTACCATTAAAAGATTTATTAGCAGATTTTGGAGTAAAATTAATTTTACGTAATAACAATTACACCGCTAATGGTGCCTTAATTAGTGATGAATCTGAGTTAAATAATGATATAAAAATTGATTTAGGTTGTAAATTAGTTAAGGATAATATTGGTTATAAAGTAGTTCAAGTATATAATGATACTACTGCTGAGGATATTGGATTAGGTGCTGGAGATATTATAATTGCAGTTAATGAAATTAAATTAACCGATTTTGAGCGACAATTTGCTTTATTTAGGCATAATGATACGATAAGTCTTAGTGTTTTTCGTCGTGAAAAATTAATTACTTTGCGTTGTACGCTAAATAAATCGTTAACTAATATTACTTATTTAATAATAGATGAACCAATAAAATTAAAAAAATGGTTACTGCCACTGTGAAGAAATATAAAAGTACAATAATATCTATAGTTATACACTTAATTATTTTATTTTTGTTATTTAAAAATTTTAAAAAGGAAATATTTGTTAATCCGAATTATTTTCTTCCAACTTCAACGGTTGGTTATCAAGTTGAGTTAATTCATGCTGATACTAATCAGCAACTCAAAACTACCAATCAGCAAACCCAAGATTTAACAGGGCAGGTAAATACTAATAATTTATCAACTACTAAATCGGTTGATATTAAATTAAAATCAACATCTGAAAAAGTTGTTAAACAACAACAACAGCTTAAACATAAACAAGCTAAAAAATTAAATTCTCAAGTATTAAAAAATACAATTATCAATAATAGCAATAACATGAATCGTAATCAAGTTGGTGTAGCAATGACCAATAAAAATCAAGTTAATATAGTGGCATCATCACCTAATAATATGCACTTAAATCAAGTTGGTGATGGTGGAAGTGTTAATTCATCAACTAATGGTACCGGAGTTAAAGCAGATAAATTTGACTTTAGAGTTATTCAATATGGTCGTGATGCAGCTGATGCAATTCAGCAAAACATCGTAGTACCACCAAAACTTGCTAATCAATATTTTACTTATCGTGCATTTATTAGATTAAATCATAATATGCAATATGAAAGTATGGTGCTAGTCAAATCAACCGGTAATGCTGATATGGATAAAATTATCGCTCACGCATTAAGGGAAACTATATATCCTCCATTACCTCCTGGTGCTGATTTTGACCAATATAAAAATATTGATTTTACAATTAAATAAAATATTGCTATCTAGATAGAGTTTGGGTTGGGTACGGTTAGGGTAGGGTTAGGTTAGGGTACTCTCTCCCAAAAAGAAGAGAGTACTTAGGAGAAAAAGATAACCTATACAGTTATTTTTTTGAGTTGTTGTTGGTATTATTAGTAGTATTATTAGACTTAACAACATTTGCTGAAGCATTTTTAATTGCTTCGGTAACACGATTTGCTGCTAGTTTAGCATTCTCTTCAGCTATACGACTTACTGTATTGCTGAATTCTGTTGCTGTATCAATAACAGTTTTCGTGTTTTTAGTAACAGTTAACTTTTTGAATATTTTCATATGGGTGTTGAGGATATTGTGAAGTTGACAGAAACATGTTTCAGAGGGATAAAATATGAAGATTTTCCTAGATACTTCTAATGTAGACGAGATTAGAGAGGGAGTCGAGCTGGGTCTTGTGGACGGAGTGACCACGAACCCAACGTTAGCCGCAAAGGAAGCCGGAAAGGGTAAAACTTTTGTAGAAGTTATCAAGGAGATACTACAGATAACTCCTGGCCCGGTGAGCGTTGAAGTTGTGGCAACCGATTACGAGAACATGATGAAGCAGGCCTTGAAGGTAAGTCAGCTTGGATCCAATGCGGTCGTCAAGATTCCAATGACTCTTGACGGGCTCAAAGCAATTAAGACCCTGAAGGAAAAGAGGATCCCAGTTAACTGTACGCTTATCTTCAATCCGATTCAGGCACTCCTGGCAGCAAAAAGCGGTGCTGAATACGTCTCGCCGTTTGTTGGGAGGCTCGATGACACTGGAGAGGACGGCATGC
>DAHXMX010000014.1 GCA_027371515.1 Neisseriaceae bacterium | reverse complement strand
GCATGAAATACTTCTGACCCAATGCGTAATGCTTCACTAAATTTAGTGGCACCAACAGGCAATATCAAGAACTCCTGAATGTCAAGATTATTATTTGCATGAGCTCCACCATTAATTACATTCATCATCGGTACTGGCAATACTTTTTTCCCTAAACCACCAACATAACGATATAACGGAATTCCAAGCTCATTACTCATAGCTTGAGCAGCCGCAACTGATACTGCTAAAATAGCATTTGCTCCAAGTTTACTCTTATTGTCAGTACCATCTAATGCTATCATTAGCTGATCTAAACCTGTTTGATCAAAAGCATCAAAACCTTCTAATTCAGGTGCAATAATATTATTAATATTGCTAACTGCTTTTAATACACCTTTACCGTTATAACGGCTATTATCTCCATCACGTAGCTCTAAAGCTTCACGAGTTCCAGTAGATGCACCAGAAGGAACGGAAGCTAAACCTATAACACCCGAATCTAGCGTTATTTCAGCCTCAACCGTTGGTAACCCACGTGAATCTAGTATTTCACGCCCACGAACAGATATAATCATAGACATTGTAATTCCTTTTATTTCAAATATTAATACTAGTTATTATACCAAAAATTTCAAACACAATTTACGGTAAATAAATAAGATAAATTTAATTAAGATTTAAAAGATGTACTAAATATAGAAAAAATCCAGATAATAAAACACATAATGGGAAAGTAACTACCCAAGCTATAACCATACTACGTACGACACCCCAGTTTACCCCAACACCACCACCAGCACTACCTGCTCCCATAATAGCTCCAGATACTGCATGGGTAGTACTCAATGGCATACCAAAGCGAGATGCAGCAAATAATATAAATGCTGAACTTAATTCAGCTGCCAATCCACTAGCAGGTTTTATTTTAGCAACACGAGTACTTAAAGTTTTAATAATCTTAACTCCACCAGAAAATGTGCCTAATGCCATACAAATCGCACAAGCAAATATTACCCAATCTGGCACTTCAGGGGTTTTAATTAAATGATAATTAAATAAAGTTAATGTAATAATACCCATCGTCTTTTGAGCATCATTTGCTCCATGACTAAAAGATAAAAAAGCAGTAGATAAAACTTGAAACTCACGAATATAATTATTAGTTTTTCTCGGGTTTGAATTTTTAAATATTCGCATTAATACAAAAACAATTAATATAGCCATAAAAAAGCCAATGATTGGAAATGCTATCATTGGTAATATCACCTTATTCAATATTGCCCCAAAATTAATAACTGACACACCAGATTGAAACATAATAGCACCAACCAATCCACCAATTAAAGCATGTGAAGAACTAGATGGCATCCCAAAATACCAAGTAACTAAATTCCACGTTATTGCTGATAACAGTGCAGATAAAATGACTTCATGACTTGCTAATGACGGATCAGCAAAACCTTTCGCAATAGTAACAGCAACAGCAGTTCCACTTAAAGCACCAATTAAATTAAATAACGCCGATAATGATATTGCCTGAAACGGCTCTAACGAACGTGTTGCAATAGATGTTGCAACTGCATTTGAGGTATCATGAAAGCCATTACTGAATTCAAATGCAAGTGCAATAATTATCAACAATATTGCTAATAATGGAATACCCATTAAGTGTCTCCCTAAATTTAGATACTTTTAACCGATACTTGTAATAATAAATCAGATGCCGCGACACTAGACTCTATGGCAACATCAATACTTTTATAAATTTCTTCTAATTTCATAATCATAAAAGTATCAAACCTACCTGAATACATTTCATTCATTGCAAAACGAAAATCTTCAATACCATTTTCTTCCAATTCATTAATTTTTTCACAAGCATAACGAATTTTATCTGCATCAGAACTTTTCAATCCTTTTGTAGAGTCAACCAAATAACGTGTTATATCAACTAAAGTATTAGCATTCTTAATTAAACAATCATCTGCATGAGCATCTATATTGTAAATTTTAAGCTTAATACTAATTTTAACAATACGCTTGGTTAATTTATTTAATAAATTTGCCAATTCTTGAATATCACCACGATCAATAGGTGTAATAAACATATAATTAAGCGCATGTAAAACTCGCTTATTGATCGCATTTGATTTTTGTTTTAACGATTTAGAGTTTGCAAATAATTGTTGTGGGTCATTGTTATTAGTATTTTTTAAGATCTCAACCAATAATTTTGCTGCCTCATGTGCATTAATTGCTCCATCCTCAAACAAATCATAAAAAATATCACCTTTATTTGGGATTATTGATTTAATTAATTTTCTAAGCATATATAATCTCCTAATACTCTCAAGATGTTATCTTATCATAGCAATACAAATAAATTATATGATTTCAACTCAATCATGACCATAAACAATATAAATCAAGCAATTCAATATGTTAGATCAAAGATATATTTTAGTTTATTAAATCATTTATCATTTGTGGTTTTATTTGGTTTAAACAATTATAATGACCAAATCTACATACTCGCGCAAAACAAGGTGAGCATTCTAAGCCCAAATGAAGAATATGTGCTTTTTTAGTTAATGGTGGAGTAAAATTTGGCGTAGAAGAACCATAAATCGCTATAACTTCAACATCAACAGCTGATGCTATATGCATAAGCCCTGAATCATTAGTAACCACTACTTGGCTTAAACCAATCACATCTATTGCGTCAGCTAAATTCGTTTTGCCACATAAATCAAAAACTTGTGTTTTATCTTTGATATTAACAATAATTTCTTGACTTAACTTAATATCCTTACTTGAACCTAAAATAATAATTTGTTTATTTGGATTAAGATTAGCTAGTTGCGCAAAATAATCAGGTGGCCAACGTTTAGCTGGTCCATATTCCGCAGCTGGGCAAAAAATTAAAATGGGACGATTAATATTTATTCCAAATTTAGCTACAAGCGATAATTGATTGTCACGATTAATCAATAGTTTAGGATATGAAATATGGTGTGGTTTATTCCCATTATTAGCTAATGCACAAAATCTATCAATCATTAATGGTAGTTTCACTTTGTCAAGCTTATAAATTTCATTTAATAAACCATACCGAAACTCGCCAACAAACCCAGTTCGTTTAGCTATTTTACTAAACATTGGCATAATAACTGACTTAATTGAATTAGGCAAAACAAAAAGTTGATCATAACCTTTAGAGCGTAATGACAGACCCAATTTAATCCGTTTAATAATTGCTAATTCTTTATGTTGAAATGGATTTATGATTACATTATTTACTTCTGGCATACGAGACAAAATACTACTAGCCCAGCTATTAGCAAATACATCTAATACTAAACTATCACCATATTTAGCTCTCAACATTTTAAATAAAGTCTGACTCATTACTAAGTCACCCACCCACGATGGAGCGATTATCAATACTTTATACATTTACACTTCCAAATCATACATCCTAATTAGCTAATAATATGTTTAGTAAATATTATGAGTAATTATAAACCACAATAGAATTAAGTTGGGAACAAAATCAATACTTGTGGTAACTAAAATTTAATGTATTTAGCGCACAATTTTAATAATATGATAAAATAAACATCTGAATTTAATTATTTAAGGTTAAAACAAATGGCTGACAAGTTAAAAAATGAAGATGATTTTGTATTTAAGTTAGAATCAAAGCATTTTACCTTACCACTTAAAGTAGAACAAGTGATTTTAGTTACAGCAATGCAAAATTCTTCACGTGGTTCGCTGTATGCTTTTGAAAAAAATGGTGAAGTATGGGAAGAAAAGTTTGATACTATACCAGTTAGTCTTGGGCGTAACGGAATAACTAATCAGAAAGTCGAAGCTGACGGTAAAACTCCAATTGGATTATATAAACTTGGCACTGCGTTTGGAATAAATGCTAAGCCTAAATATATAAAAATGCCTTATCGTGAAATAGATTCAAAAGATAAATTTATTGATGATCCATTACATCCTCAATATAATACATGGGTGCAAGGTGATACTGATGCAAAGAGCTATGAAAAAATGTATCGTAATGATGAATGTTATGACCTAGGCATAGTTGTTGAATACAATATGCACCCAGTAGTACCCAATATGGGTAGTGCTATTTTTGTACATATTTGGAAAGCAAAAAACAAAAGTACAGATGGATGCATAGCTATGTCATACGATGATTTAAAAGAATTACTTACATGGTTAGACCCGAATAAAAATCCCTATATATATATACTTGAAAGCTAGAAATTTAGAAATAAAGCCTTTGAGAAATAAAATGTACACCAAATTACATAGTTACTCTCTATTGTATTAATGTTTGGCTAAACCTTCTAACTTCATGATCAATCTGTAATACATCATCTACTGAATTATAATCGTAGTTATTAAACTGTTGCATTGCTTTTTCGACGATTCGATTGATATCATAAAAGCCAATATTATCTTGTAAAAAAGCATCAACAGCAATTTCATTGGCTGCATTTAATATCAAAGGCATTGCTTTGCCATGCTGTAATGATTCAATGGCTAATCTTAAACATGGGAATTTATCTAAATCAGGTTTTTCAAAACTTAGATTTGATAAAGAAGTAAAATCTAAACTCTTTGAACCAGACTTAATTCTATTCGGATAAGCTAAGGAATAAGCAATTGGTATCTGCATATCTGGGGTACTCATTTGAGCAAGAATAGACCCATCAATATACTCTACCATCGAATGAATAATACTTTGTGGATGTATTATTACATCTATTTTATCTAATGGGATATCAAATAACCAATATGCTTCAATTAACTCAAGACCTTTATTCATAAGGGTACTGCTATCGACCGATATTTTGCGCCCCATAGACCAATTTGGATGCTTAATTGCTTCTTTAGAGCTAATATTTATTAATTGTTCACGTGTATAGCAGCGAAATGGTCCTCCTGAAGCAGTTAAGATAATTTTATTTATTTGAGTTTTATTAACTAAGTAATTTTCAGGTAAACATTGAAATATAGCATTATGTTCACTATCAACCGGTAATAACATTGCTTGTGGATGATTTTTTCTTGCATCCATAATCAATTTGCCACCTGCAACTAATGATTCTTTATTAGCTAACAACACTTTCTTACCATGCTGAAGTGCTTTATAAGTTGGCAATAAGCCTTTACTTCCTACTATTGCAGACATTACTATATCTACATCTTCATGCCCAACTATTTCTGCAATTGCCAAATCACCAGCCAAAACCTGAGTATTTAAACGTGAATCTTTAATTAATTGACATAGTTGAGCATATTTGTCAGTATTTGCAATTATGGCATACTTAGGTTTATATTTTATACATTGATTAAATAAACCTTCTACATCATTATTTGCCACCAATGCATATATTGTGTATTTATCTAAATTTAAATCTATTACATTTAAAGTGCTTTTACCAATACTACCGGTACTACCTAGGATAACAATATTTTGCATTAAATTACCCAACCCAAATCAAAGCAAAAGCAATTGCTAATACAGCAACCAAGCTATCAATACGGTCAAAAACACCGCCATGCCCTGGCAATATAGTACCACTATCTTTCACCTTAGCCACACGCTTTAACCATGACTCAAATAAATCACCAACAATACTTACTGAAGTCAGAATCATACTAAACTTAAATACGGCACCTATGCTATATAAATAAATTGTTGTATTAAATAATTTTAGAATAAATAAATACATACCTACGAAGATCAATCCACCAATTGCACCTTCAACGCTCTTCCCCGGACTTATATTAATAGCAAGTTTTTGCTTACCAAATTTACGTCCAACAAAAAATGCACCAATATCAGCGATCCAAGCAATTGCCATAATACTTACTAAACGCCATGGACCAAGTAACCAATATAATTTAACTAACGCATAAAATGCTGGAATAAAAATTAAAATAGCAAATACACTAATTATTGAATGATTAAATTTTTGCGGACGCCACGTTAAAATGCCAGGCACAATAAAACACCACATTATGACCGACACAATACGTACTATCTGACTAAAATCATAAGGTACTGCATATAAAATCATTGCTAAACCAGTTGACGTTAACATTAAGCCAATTTGATTCAACTTATTAAATTGATACATATTAGTTAATTCATATATACCAATTAAACATACAAACCATGCAGCAATTGCAAAACCTGGCTCAGGAACCATAAAAAGCACTCCGCCAGTTGCAATAAACAATATTAATGCAGTAGTGATTCTTTGTCTTAACATATTAACTATCCTTTAATTGTTCAGAAGTCCTACCAAAACGACGTTCGCGAGTTTTAAACCAATTAACAGCAAGCTCCATTTCTCGTTTAGTAAAATCAGGCCATAGTTTAGGAGTAAAATAACACTCAGAATATGAAGATTGCCATAACATAAAATTACTTAAACGAGATTCACCGCTTGTTCTAATTAGTAAATCAGGATGAGGATCTGGAAAAGTCAACAAATATTTTTCAAACTCTTGTTCTGTAATTGTTTGGCGTTTATCTTTAATAATGTTATTTACAGCTTGAATAATATCATATGTTCCGCTATAGTCTAGTGCAATATTTAATTTAAGGTTTGTATTATTCGAAGTTACATTTTGTATATCATTAATTTGATCTAATATTACTTTATTTAAACGAGATTTATCACCAATAAACCTAATTCGAACACCTTTTTCATTTAATTTATAAAACTCTTTGCGAATTTGTTCTGATAATAGCTTCATTAAAAAAGATACTTCTTCTTCAGGACGAGCCCAATTTTCACGCCCAAAGGCAAATAAAGTCAAATACTCAATACCATTATTAATACAATACTCTACCGCATCTTTTACCCGCTTAACACCACGCACATGACCTGCAACTCTTGGTAAAAGACGTTTTTTAGCCCATCTACCATTACCGTCCATAATAATAGCAATATGACATAATGTCATTATAGCTTCCTTTAAACGGTTAATAATTCTTTTTCTTTATCTGCAGTTACTTTATCAATCTCAGCAATAAATTTATCAGTTATTTTCTGAATATCATCTTGCGCACGCTTATCTTCATCTTCAGTAATTAATTTATCTTTAAGTTTAGCTTTTAATTCATTATTAGCATCTCGGCGAATATTACGAATGGCAATTTTTGCTTCTTCAGCTTCTGATTTTACTACCTTAATTAATTCTTTACGTCTTTCTTCAGTCAATGGTGGCATTGGCACACGGATAACTCCACTGCTACTAGATGGATTAAGACCTAAATCAGAATCACGGATTGCTTTTTCAATAACTGCAGCCATTTTTGATTCCCAAGGTTGCACCGATACTGTCCTTACGTCGGTTACTGTTACATTAGCTACTTGTGATATCGGTACCATTGAACCATAATATTCCACATGTACATGGTCTAAAATACCAGCATGTGCACGTCCAGTCCTAATTTTAGATAAATTAATTTTATACCCATCTAAAGACTTATTCATTCTTGCTTCAGATTGTTTTTTAATTTCTGCTGTCATTTATTTTATCCTTATTCAATATAAAGTAAATATTATATAATATATTAGTGTATTTAAATGCTATATTCTTTTATACTGCTTAATTAATTGAGATTTTTCACGATTTAATTCGCGTTCTTTTTCGGTTTGACGTTTGTCATACATTTTTTTACCACGACCTAAAGCTATATCTGCTTTAATTTTACCTTTTGAATAATGCAAATTCAAAGCAACTAAACTATAGCCCTTCTGTTCTACCTTTCCAATCAAACGATCTAACTCTCGACGATTTAAAAGTAATTTTTTAGTGCGAATCGTATCTGGATTTACATGACTACTAGCCGAGCTCAATGCCGATATATGACACCCAATTAACCATGCCTCACCATCTTTTAATTTAATATAACTATCTTTCAGTTGTACATGACCTCCACGAATTGACTTAACTTCCCAGCCTTCTAATACCAATCCAGCTTCAAATTTATCTTCAATAAAATAATCATGTAATGCTTTCTTGTTGGTAACTATACTCATTTAAATATACCTATATCTTTTATTTTATCACATTCAAATTTAAGAATTCACATCTATAGAATTAATCGATGCCTTTTAATTAATTCGCTCTAATGATAATTCTGCCAATCTAATCATTGCTTGACGATAATCACAATCTGGAAATATACTAAGACTATTAATTGCTTTTTTTATATGTTGATTTGCTAAATTTTTACAATAATCAATAGCTTGGCTTTGTTTAACAATTTCAATAATTTTATTAATATTCTTGATTTGATGAGGATTATTAATTGCTTCTTTTATAATTTTAATATCATCTACTGTACCATATTTTAAGATATAGATTAATGGCAATGTTACCTTCCCTTCTTCAAGATCATCACCAATATTCTTACCTAATACATTACTATCCCCAAAATAATCAAGAATATCATCAACAATCTGAAAAGCAGTACCTAAACTCACCGCATAATCAGCTAGTGCTTCTTCTTGTTCTTTAGGTGCATTAGCAATAATGGCAGCAACTCTTGCTCCAGCCTCAAAGAGTACAGCAGTTTTATGCTTAATAACTTGATAATACTCATCTTCAGTTAAATCGCTGCGCCCTATATTTAATAATTGCAGTACCTCACCTTCAGAAATTTGATTTGTACTATCCGCCATTAATCTTAGTAAACGCAATGAATCAGCCTCTACCATTAACTGAAATGCGCGCGTATAAATAAAATCACCAACCAACACACTAGCAGCATTACCAAATACAGCATTTGAAGTTTTACGCCCACGGCGCATACCTGATTCATCCACAACATCATCATGCAATAATGTTGCAGTATGAATATACTCAATCATTGCAGCCATCTTATACAATAAATCACTTTCCACACCACCAGCTAGCCTACCAGATAATAAAACCAACAAAGGACGTATACGCTTACCACCAGCAACAATTATATAATTGCTAATTTGATTAATTAGCATTATATTTGAACTTAGATCATTAATGATTATTTGGTTTAATTTTTCAATATCATCTTTCATTAATTGCTGAATTTGTTCCATAATTACTCATCTAAAATTAGTTATAACATAATGTTATCAACTTTTTACATTTACTCAACAGTTGCTAAATCTATATTCTGCGTATGCCATTTTTTAATTGTACTTCTATGCCCAACACTGATAATAATACTATTTGGCAACTCATTTATTAATAATTGATATAAATAAGCCTCACTCGCTTCATCAAGTGCTGAAGAAACCTCATCTAAATAAATTAGATTCGGCTGATTAATTAAAATTCTACAAAAAGCTATTCTTTGTTGTTCACCCACAGATAGCTTATTATTCCAATCGGCTTGTATTTCTAATTCATTAATCAAATAACCAAGCTGGCATTTATCCATAATCATAATTAATAATTGATTATTTACATCATTACTATTTAACGGATAACAAATAACATCTTTCAAAGTTCCAAGAGGTATATAAGGTTTTTGCGCAATAAACATGTTACTTACTTGAGGAAGATTAACCTCACCGCTATATAAATGCCATAATCCAGCCAAAGTTCTAAGTATTGTAGTTTTACCACTACCAGATGGTCCTGTAATTAATAATCTGTCACCTGATTTTAAAGTAAAACTTAAATTTTTCACCAAATTTTGCTCATTAGGTAAATTAATAGACAGTTTATTTACTATTAAAACGTTCCCATTATAAGTAAATTCTCGTCCTAATAATTCATGAGTAGCTAAATTTACTTGAATAAACTCTTGTAACCGGTCCATAACTGAACGCCAGTTAGCAAGAGAGGAATACGCATCCATAAAATAAGACAGTGCATCTTGTACGCGACCAAATGCTGAAGATATTTGCATCAAATCCCCAAGCTGAATCGCTTTAGTAAAATACCTAGGTGCAGATACAATGATTGGGAAAATCACCGCAATTTGTGAATAACCAATACTAAATATACCCATTTTCATTGTACGGTAGATAATTTGAATAAAATTTTCTACAATATTATTAAACCGTTTTTGCGTTCCTTGTTTTTCTCCATGTTCACCTTTATAAAAAGCTATATTTTCACTATATTCACGTACACGAACAAGTGAATAACGAAAATCAGCCTCATAAGCCTGTTGTAAAAAATTGAGTTTAATCAGTGGCTTACCAATCTTAAACATAATCCATGTTCCAAATATAGCATATAATAATGCAACCCATACCATATAACCATGAATTGCAATATGATGTTTAAATAAGTCAAATTTCAAAACACCACCGATATTCCACAAGATAACAACGAAAGAAACTAGCGATACAATTGAAGTTAGCAAACCCAATCCCAAATCAAGTGTTGTAGAAATAAAAGCCCCAATATCTTCACTAATACGTTGGTCTGGATTATCTAACTTACTATTTAAAAAACGAACCTTATAATAAGCCTTATTACTTAACCAATGATCAAGATAATAATTGGTCATCCATATTCGCCATCTAATCTGCAAAAACTTAAGAAAATAATTAGCTAATACTTGGAATGCTATATAAAAAAAAGCAATATACATAAAATCAATAATATCATGCCAAAATTTATCTACTTGATAATTTTGTATAGCATCGTAAAATCTATTATACCAATTATTAGCAACGACTGTCATATAAACAAAAGAAAGCTTTAAAACAATTACTATACTCAATAATCCAATTGCTTTATATTTTTCCTCACTAGTCCAATACGGTTTAGCTAAACTCCAGCTATCTTTAAGCCATTTTACTAAATTATTTTGATTACCCACTATAATTACCTAATTTATAATTTATTACACTCAAGCCAGCACATACGGCTGTTTCAGATCTTAAAACTAATTTTCCTAAATTAAGCGGTATAAAGCTATTTTCAGACATTAAATGTTCTTCTTCTAAATTAAATCCGCCCTCCGGTCCTACTACTAATAATATTCGTGTTTTATCATGAATGGTTCCAACTCTATGATTATTCTTTAATGATAACCAAGTTTTATAATCATATTCACAACTAGTAATTAATTCTGTCAATTTAATCGGTGTATTCACTATAGGAGCATAATCTTGATAACATTGTTCACAACTACTATACACAATACTTTGCCAATGATTCAACTTACTTGATATTTTAACATTACTAAGCACTTGAGATCTCTCACTAATTAATGGGATTATCTTACTTACTCCGAGCTCTACCGCTTTTTGAATTGCAAAATCCATTTTATCATTTGCTATAATACACAAACCTAACGTAATCTCAAGTGTAGGTGCAACAGAATGCTTAATATCAACAATTTCAACTACTACTTTCTTACGTTCAAGTACAATTATATCTGCAATATATTGTTGTCCTTGACCATTAAAAAGTACTATTTGCTCATTAATATTTAAACGTAATGCAAAAATATGCCTTATTAATTCTACAGGTAATAATAAATGCTGGTTTAATTTGCATACTTGAGGATAATAAAAACGTTTCAAATTATTATACATTATTAATTTCAACTAACATTGCTTGAATAATTGATTCTAAATGCATAGTTAATTCATCAATGCTTTCGTTATCATGCAAATAAATAGGCGCGCCAATCTTTACCGTTACCATACCAGGTAACATCCAAGGTTTACCCTTTGGAACCAACGTTCCTGCGTTTTGAGCGATTGGTATAATTGGTAAATTTAATGCTTTGGCAATACTCGCAGCACCTTTCTTGAATGGTTTAACTTGCCCAGGATAAACACGAGTACCTTCAGGAAATACCACGATACTAAATCCATTTTTTACAGCTTGACTTCCTTGCACTAATATTTGATCTAATGCTTTAACCCCATTTTTGCGATCAATTGCAATCGGCGATAAGATACGTAATGCCCAACCAAATAAAGGAATATTAAGCAATTCCTGTTTTAATATCCATATTATATTTGGGAAAAGCATATTATAAGCCTGAGTTTCCCAAATCGACTGATGATTACTTGCTATTATTACTGACTTATTCAGCATATTTTCCATACCGTATATACGATAATTTACACCACAGATATATTTAACAAGAAAAACATATAGATAAGAAAATGTTTGAAATAACTTACGACATTTTTGTTTACCTACAAATTTCACAACAACAGGAGTTGCTAAATTATATATAATAGCGAATATTACTAACAATATCCATACAATACTTGATCTAATAATTACCATTATAGTTAACCTATTTTTCATATTAATCCTCTTTATGAATAATATATTCACTAAAATGTAATAAATCATCAAAAATTAAAACATTTTCAGGTAACTTATGTTTTGCTATAGTTCGCTTACCATTCCCAGTTTTAACTAAAACAGGAATCCCACCAACTGCCATAATAGTTTCAAGATCACGATAACTATCACCAACAAACATTAGATCAGATTTGTTATCAACCCCAAAACGATTACAAATATCAATAATCATTTTTGGCTTTGGCTTACGACAATCGCAATTATCTTCTGGTGTATGCGGACAAATAAAAATCCCAGCTATTTTACCACCTTGATTTTCAACTAAATCATACAGCTTTTGATGCATATCATTTAAAGTCTTCATGGTGTATAGTCTACGACCAATCCCTGATTGATTAGTACAAATAACTACTTTATAACCAGCATGACTAAGCCTTGTAATAGCATCAATACTACCATCTATAGGAATAAACTCCTCCACAGATTTAATATAATGTTCGCTATCATGGTTAATCACGCCATCACGGTCAAGTATGATGATTTTCATATTCAGGCTAACTCAGATAATTTACACGTTTTATTAAATAATTTATGTAAATAAGTCAACAAATTCAGTCTATTTATTCGTATATCAATATCTTCATCCATCACCATCACCTTATCAAAAAAACAATTAATTGGTTGATTAAATTTAGATAAAGTATTAAAGTATTCACCCCAATTACCATCTTGATTATATTTAGTTAATAGCGGTAAACTTTCATTGTAAAGCTTCATTAGTGTTATCTCTTCGGAATTAGTTCCTTGAATTGCATCAAAAGTAACTAATTTATTTAACTTTGTTTTAACAAGAATATTTTCAATACGCTTATTGGCTGCTAGAATTAATTTATTTTCTGGATTATTGGCAAATGTAGTTAAACTATCTAATAAACTAATCAAATAATTAAACTCAGTGGGTTTATTAGCGAATACACTGCGCACACAGTTAACATCATAGTGCAATGTTTTTACTAGATAGTT
>DAHXMX010000149.1 GCA_027371515.1 Neisseriaceae bacterium | reverse complement strand
ATTTATTGTAGTGTGGCAAAGTTTTAAATATAGAAAATTAGCACGTTATGTTAATTTTATCAATGCTGAGCCAATGTTTGATGATATTCACAATGGTACACCGATACTTTATATGACACCGCATTTAGCTAATTTTGAAATAACGGTGCAATCCGTAGCACAAATGGTAGATCGTAAATTTACTATATTATATAAACCATCTAAAAGTAAGTTGTTTAGTCGTTTAATGGCTAGTGGTCGTACTCGGCATAATGTAATACCAGTTCCGACTAATAAGCGTGGGGTTATCACATTTGCTAAAACGCTGCGCGATGGAGGTATGGTAGGTTTATTGCCTGATAGTATTGCAAGTCAAGGTGATGGTGAGTGGATTAAATTTTTTAATCAAGATATGTTTGCTCCAACTTTAGTGGCAAAATTAGTCACTATGCCGAATGTTGTCACTTATATGACAGTTTGTACTAGAACTAAAACTGGTTTTAATATAGAGTTCGTTCGTTTTAATGCAATTGATGGTAATACCAAAGAGATATTACAGCGAATATATAATATGATAGAATATTACGTAGCAAAAAATCCAACTCAATATTTTTGGAGTTATGATAGATTTAGAGTTCCAGATCATGCTCATGCAATTCATTAAAGAGAGGTTATAATGCAGGTTTTATTTACTGAGTTATTTTTATTTATAATGCGTGTATTATCTTATATGCCACGCAGTTGGTTGGTTCGTATTAGTAATGTATTAGGTATTGTGGGTTATTTTATAGCTAAAAAAAGGCGTAATATCGGGATTAAAAATTTAACATTATGTTTTCCTGATATGAGTGAAGAAGAAAAACACAGAATTATCAAAGAGCATTTTAAACACATTGTGTTTATGGCGCTAGATTACAATATGGTATTTTATGCTAACGAAGATAAAGTTAAAAAAATTGTGAAATTAAAGAATTTTGACTTAATTCTAAAGTATTATAAAAAGCGTCCAATAGTTGCTTTATGCGCACATATGGTTGGTCTTGAGCTTTGTGCATTGCGTTCTACTATTGAGGTTAGTGCTTTTGGGTTTTATTCACAGCAAAAGAATTTATATTTTACCAATAAATTAAAAATAGCTCGTGAGAGATTTATTGAAGATTCACGTTGTGGTATTTTCCCACGTAATGTAGGATTAAGACCTATTATTAAGAAATTAAGAGAAACTAAATTAGCTCTTTATTATTTACCAGATCAAGATTTTGGGGAGCAAGATTCAATATATACTAAGTTTTTTGCTTATCCTTATTGTGCAACTATTAAAGCTTTGCCTGGAATTGTGAAATTAACTGATGCGGTAGTTATTCCGTGTTCTTTTGTTAAAGTTGGATCAAATTATGAAGTAGAGTTTTTTGAGCCATTGGAAAATTATCCAACTGATAATTTAGAACTAGATATACGTCGAATGAATGAAGTGCTAGAGCAATTAATAATGAAAGATATTACGCAGTATTTTTGGTTGCATAAAAGATTTAAAACGCAGCCAAATATGCAGCGTGGCGAGATATATAAAGATTGTTAAAGGTTATTTAAATGGTTGTAAATTATAAGGTAGATCCTACAACAATTATTGATAATGGTGCTAAAATTGGAAATGGTACTGTAATTTGGCATTTTAGTCATATTTGTGGTCAAGCTGTAATTGGTGAAAAATGTTCACTTGGACAGAATGTATTTGTAGCCAATAATGTAATTATTGGTAATAATGTTAAGATACAAAATAATGTATCTGTCTATGAAGGTGTAATCATTGAAGATGATGTTTTTTGTGGTCCATCAATGGTGTTTACTAATATTTATAATCCACGCAGTCATCTTAGTCGTAAGCATGAGTATCGTAAAACATATGTAAAAAAAGGTGCTACAATTGGCGCTAATGCTACATTGGTATGTGGTATTGTAGTTGGTGAGTATGCTTTTATTGGTGCAGGTAGCGTTGTGCGTGAAGATGTCATGCCTTATGCTATTATGGTTGGTGTTCCAGCGCGTCATAAAGGTTATATGTGTAGATGTGGCTTAACGTTAAAGTTTACCTCTAATTTAGCAAACTGCAGCTGCGGTACTAGTTATAAGCTTAATGATAGTCAATGTTTTGAAATCTAGCACTACTCTTAAATATTTATTATTTCGTGACCGTGAATATTTAAGTGAAGCACGTTTGTTATTGATGAATATTCTAGGTTTTACGCGTAGTGATTTAATTACTAAATCTGAATATGTCTTAAATTCGTTCCAATTAATACAATATAACGATAACATGAATAAAATCAAGCTCGGTATGCCGATTAGTTTGATTTTAGAAGTTAAAGAGTTTTATTCGCGAGAGTTTAGGGTTACTGGTGATACATTAATTCCACGTCCTGAGACTGAATTGTTAGTTGAATATATAATTAATTTAATCAATAAAAACAAAGTATGTGATAACTCAATTTTAGATCTTGGAACAGGTAGCGGTTGTATTGCAATTACCTTAAGTTTGGAACTAAAAAATCATACTCAAATTTGTGCTACTGATATTAATCCAAACACTTTAAATGTAGCGATTGATAATGCAAAAAGATTAGGAGCAAATGTTAAATTTGTTTTAAGTGATTGGTTTAATAATATTAACGAGAAATTTGCTATAATAGTTAGT
>DAHXMX010000148.1 GCA_027371515.1 Neisseriaceae bacterium | reverse complement strand
ACCTTCTATTTATGTATTCTGGTAATTTAACTGTATTATTAATATCACAAATTGTGAGAGCATAATAATTAGGACAAGCTTCGACTGCCTGATTATCAATAACTAAAAAATCTGATTTTAAATCATTTAATTTGCCACTTTCTTGACATTGATTAACATTAACAGTATAGTCAGTTACAGCTCTAATCTCACGTAAAATGCCATTAATTGACAAACAATCACCCCGATTAGGAGTAATTTTCAATTCAACCACCTTATCATCTAAGTCTAAATATTGACGAATACATTGACCAACCGGTGCATCATTTGGCAATATCAATAATCCATCATTATCATAACCATTAAGACCTAACTCAGCACTACTACATAACATACCAAAAGATTCAATACCACGCATTAATCTCGGTGCTATCTTAAAATTATTAGGCAATTCACCTCCAACTAATGCACAAGGAACCTTTATTCCAGTCTTTACATTCTTAGCGCCGCAAACTATTTGTAAAATTTGATTATTACCAATATCAACCTTACATAAACTTAATTTATCAGCATTAGGATGTGCAACACATTCAACGACCTCAGCTACTACTACAGATGTAAAAGCAGGGGCTACCGACTGCATAGATTCAACCTCAATGCCAGCCATAGTTAATTTGTCAAATATCACATCAAAATCTACTTGACAAGTAAAATAACTAGCCAACCAATTAAGAGATAATTTCATTATTTAGCACCTTGAAACTGTTTAAGAAAATCAAGATCATTTTCAAACATCAATCGTAAATCATTAATATTATAACGTAACATAGTAAAGCGATCAATACCAATACCAAAAGCAAAACCTGAATATTTAGTACTATCTATACCCATGTTCTCCAAGACTTTTGGATGTACAATACCACATCCAGCAACTTCTAAATAACGTCCATTTTCACTCAAAATATCAATCTCAGCAGATGGCTCAGTAAATGGGAAAAACGAAGCTCTAAATTTAACTTGTAAATCAGACTTATTAAAAAACTCACGTAAAAAATGAATCATTACACCCTTTAAATGAGCAAAACTAATACCCTCATCAATCCATAAACCTTCTAATTGATGAAACATAGGACTATGGGTAGCATCCATATCAACACGATAAACACGCCCTGGTGCAATCACCTTAATTGGTGGTGTTCTTTTTTCAGCATATCTAATCTGTATTGGTGAGGTATGTGTCCGCAATACATTCATACTAGTAGTATAAAAAGTATCCTGCATTGCTCTTGCTGGATGATTATCTGGTATATTTAACGCTTTAAAATTATAATAATCATTCTCTATTTCAGGTCCATCAGCAACACTAAAGCCTATACCTTGAAATATTTTTATCATTCTCTCTAAAGATAAAGTAATTGGATGTAAACTACCAATATTGTTTCCACGACCAGACAAAGTTACATCAATGGTCTCACTTGATAATTTAGACAGTAACTCTTGTTCTAAAATCTGTTCACGTCGATTATTAATTAATAACTCTATCTCTTGTTTTTGCTTATTAATTTTAGCACCGAATTCTTTTTTAGCAACAGCATCTAAATCACGCATTAATTTCATTTGCGCGCCAATTTCGCTCAATACTCTAGACTTATACTGATCAAGCTCATGTAACGTATTAATAGCACTCAACTCATGTGCCCAATTATTTAACTCAATAACTCGATTATTTGAATAATTCATACATATACCAAAATAATATAAAAGCTATTATAATCATTATGACAATGGTAACAATTATAACAAAAAAACGGAGGACAATGCCTCCGCAACAAAAATATATTGTTTTACTATACTAAATTAGCTTTTGCTATTTCAACAAATTTAGCAAATGCTGTTTTATCATGTGTTGCTAAATTAGATAGAACTTTTCTATCTACTTGTACGCTAGCACGTGACAAACCATTAATAAATCTGCTATACGGCAAACCTAATTCACGGCAAGCTGCATTTATACGCACAATCCATAGACTTCTAAACTGACGTTTTCTTTGACGTCTATCTCTATAAGCATACTGACCAGCCTTCATTACCGCTTCTTTAGCAACACGGAATACATTACCACGACGACCACGATATCCCTTAGCCATTGCCAATATTTTTTTATGTCTTGCTCTTGCTACTACACCACGTTTAACTCTTGTCATTATCTACATCCTTTATGCATACGGCATCATTGTTTTAATACTAGCTACATCACTTGCGTGAACCATTACTGTACCACGTAATTGTCTTTTATTTTTGGTAGTTTTTTTAGTTAAAATATGACGCTTGAATGCTTGTGAACGTTTAATTCCACCACCACCCAATACTTTAAAGCGTTTTTTAGCGCTAGATTTTGTTTTCATTTTAGGCATTATATTATCCTTAAAATATTTATTATACTAGGATAGAGGTGGTTAAACTAATGCTTAACACTTCGGGAACCTAACTATCCACCAATTTGAGAAGCGTATTTTATCACAAAATAATTAACATCACCACAAAATTCATAATAATTTTAAAGGGTAAATTATTTTATGCCAAATTATTTTAAAAATTCTCGTATCTAATCTTAAAAAGAAATAAAACCCATGAGTTTTATACATTATTCTTAATTTTTTATTTTTACTATCAGTAATTAAAGGTGGCCTAACAAATGGATTATCTGACGGATAGTTT
>DAHXMX010000147.1 GCA_027371515.1 Neisseriaceae bacterium | reverse complement strand
CAATAGAATGCCAATATAAATTAACAAACCAAGAAAAGCCAAGTAAAATAAAGCAATATAATGTACTACATATTCTTTAAAAGTAAGAGCAGAAGAATGTATAGCAATATTCTTATCGTATTCAGCATCTTCAAGGGCATATATGGTATCATAACCTAGAACCCAAAACATATTAGCGATAAATAATAACCAACCAGTCATACCAATATGATTTTGTAGCTCCATAAAAGCCATTAAAATCCCCATGCTAAATGCAATTGCCAAATAAGCCTGTGGTATGCTAAAAAATCTCTTCATTAATGGATAAGTGACAAATATAATCAAAGCAGGAATAGTTAAAAAGATGGTATTTAATCTTAAAGTAGTAACAGCTAAAATAAAGGCACTAACTATTAAAATAAAAAATACTATCAATGCAACATTAGTAGTTAATTGACCACTTGCTAATGGACGCGTTTTAGTACGTGCGACATGTTTATCATATTTTTGATCAAAAATATCATTAATGACACAGCCTGCACTTCTAGTTAAAAATACTCCAATACTAAAAACCACAATCAAGCGCCAACTTGGATTGTGAGTTGATGCTAAAAACAAACCACACAAAGTTGGCCACAATAACAACAATGTTCCAATAGGTTTATCTATTCTAGTTAATTGAATAATTGCACGAAACATATATACTATTAAATTAACGTCATTGACATGACTCACATTCTGCATTATCAATCGAACAAAACTTTACATCAGTAGCTGGCGATGCATTATAAGTACGATTGCCAAACTGACTTTCAATTACATAACCATCGGCCGATACGGCATTTAATTCACCGCCACTACCAGTTGATTTTTCTGCAGAAGTAGCACCTAAAGTACGTAAATAATATGTGGTTTTAAGACCTTTGGTCCAAGCAAACTTGTATAATTCATCGATTTTACGCCCAGATGGTTGTGCTAAATATAAATTTAATGACTGAGCTTGATCAATCCATTTTTGACGACGTGAACCAGCCTCCACTAACCATTTAGGATCAATTTCAAATGCTGTTGCATATAACAATTTTAAATCTTGATCAATACGATCAATTTTTGCTAAACCACCATCAAAGTATTTAATATCAGCAAGCATTACCTCATCCCATAAACCGCGAGATTTCAGCTCTGCTATTAAATATTCATTTACTATAGTAAATTCACCAGATAAATTAGATTTAACAAATAAATTTTGATAAGTAGGCTCAATGGACGCAGACACACCAACAATATTAGCAATTGTTGCCGTTGGAGCTATTGCCAAACAATTAGAGTTACGCATACCGTCACGCTTAATCTTATCACGTAACCAATCCCAATCAAGACGCGTCTTCGTATTCATATCAAGAAATTCTTGACCACGATTTTTAGCTAATAACTGAATTGAATCGTGCGGCAATATACCTTTGGACCATAAGCTACCTTCATAACTTGAATAGCGCCCACGTTCAACAGCCAAATCACTTGAAGCTAAATACGCATAATAAGCAATTAACTCCATCGATTCATCAGCAAACTCAACAGCTTCAATAGAAGCATAAGGTATTTTTAATAAATGTAAACAATCTTGGAAACCCATAAAACCCATACCAACTGGGCGATGCGCCATATTGGAATTACGCGCTTTTTCAACAGGATAAAAATTAATATCAATTACATTATCCAACATTCGCATAGCTGTTTTAATAGTACGCTCAAGCTTGATATGATCAATTTTACCATTTACAATATGATTAACTAAATTAATTGAACCTAAATTACATACAGCAATTTCATGTTCATTAGTATTTAAAGTGATCTCAGTACATAAATTAGAACTATGCACCACACCTACATGTTGTTGTGGAGAACGTAAATTACATGGATCTTTGAATGTAATCCATGGATGACCTGTTTCAAATAACATAGTCAACATTTTACGCCATAATTGCAATGCCGGAATTCGTTTAAATACTTTAATTTTACCTTCATCAGCTAAACGTTCATAATTAATATATGCAGTCTCAAAATCCAATCCAAATTTATCATGTAGATCAGGTACTTCACTCGGTGAAAACAATGTCCAATCTTTTTGCTCATGAACACGCTTCATAAATAAATCAGGTATCCAATTAGCACTATTCATATCATGACAACGTCGACGATCATCACCAGTATTTTTACGCAGTTCTAAAAATTCCTCAATATCAGCATGCCAAGTTTCTAAATAAGTACATACTGCCCCTTTACGCTTACCACCTTGATTAACCGCAACTGCAGTATCGTTTACCACTTTCAAAAATGGGATTACTCCTTGACTACTACCATTAGTACCTTTAATACGTGAACCCATAGCACGAACAGAGGTCCAATCATTACCAAGACCACCTGCAAATTTAGATAATAACGCATTTTCTTTTAAAGCATCATAAATACCAGCTAAATCATCAGCAACCGTAGTTAAATAACAACTAGATAATTGAGAATGCAATGTACCTGCATTAAATAATGTTGGAGTTGAAGACATAAAATCAAATGTTGATAATATGTTATAAAACTCAATAGCTCGTTCATTTTTGTCAGATTCTTGCAATGCTAATCCCATCGCAACACGCATGAAAAATATTTGTGTCATTTCAATGCGTTATTATCTAAATTTGCAGGTGGTCTTGGTAATGATTGGACCTCTGTTCGTGCTATGGGTTCACGTATTA
>DAHXMX010000146.1 GCA_027371515.1 Neisseriaceae bacterium | reverse complement strand
AATGTTACTGATTTAGGTCCGTTTGTTCTTGGTGGAAGGATTATTGTGTTTAATCGTAAGCTTACTCCTGATGAAACTCAACAAGCAATTAAACGCATAAATAATATCAAAAACGTTAAACGTGTTGAAGAAGATATGTTGATGGAGCCTAATGTAGCAAATCAAATTAATAATCCGAAAGAACAATGGCCATTATATGATGTTAATCCGGAGCTTCAATATCAGGATATGCTATTGCAATCTACTTCTGAATATTATGGTGCAGGATTTTATAATTATGCTACGCATACTTTCATTAGCAATCATGGAAAAGGTATTACCGTGGCTGTACTTGATACAGGATATGTTCCGCATCCGAATTTTATCAGTCATTTACAACCATTAGATAATGAAGGGCATTTTGGTTATCAGTTTATTCAGGACTGCTATTCAGCTGGTGAATGCCCTAAAGATACCCCTGAAGCACAAGCTGCTTTGGCACCGCGTCCTGATGCTTTGGAGACTGGCAATTTAATTGATAATACATCTTCATCTTCTTGGCATGGTACAAAGGCAATCGGCATTATTATCGGACAAAATATTAATAGTGAAGCAAATTTAGGTGGTGCTCCTGAGGCTAAAGTAGTACCGGTTAGGGTTATAGGAAAAAATGGAAGCTGGTGGTCAGATGAATTAGCCGGAATGTTGTGGGCTGCTGACTTGCATCCTACAATAAGGAACCCACATCCTGCTCAGGTGATTAATATGAGTTTATCCGGAGCAACGGGTGGGTGTATTCCATCATTTCAAGATGCAGTTAATCAGATTTTGGAAAAAAATATAGTCATTGTTGCTTCAGCCGGAAATAATAGGGGAGAGGATGTTCAGTATATGACTCCTGGAGGATGCAAAGGTGTCATATCAGTTGCAGCGCTTCAGCCGAATAAACGATTATGGGATTATTCAAATGCAGGGAAAATGGTGACAATTGCTGCTCCGGCAGGTTCATTAACTACTAGTTACAAAGGTAACCACTATGGTGTAGATTGTATTGGGGAACAGTGTTTTACTTATAGTATATTTAGCGGTACTTCAGAAGCTGCACCTTGGGTGAGTGCTGCAGTTGCTGATTTATTATCGGCTAATCCAACTTTAACACCAGCACAAATCACATCAATTTTACGTAAGTCAGCAACCCCGTTTGATGTTACTCGGGTATTGCCATCTGGAAGTTTAATAAAGGACAATTGTGTTAAAATGCTACGTCAATCACAATTTGGAGTAACAACATGCCTTGCTGATGATACAGGTATGCTAAATATAGCTAAAGCTTTAGAATTGGTTAAAGAAAATAAATTTTAAACATTAACATAGGATTAAATATATGATAAAGAAAAAATCAAATTTCAAAACAATTGCATTAATGAGTGTGTTATCTGCTGGATTAATGGTAAGTGGTTGCGATTTAGATGATTGGTTTTCACATGACGATGGTGGTGGGCCGTCATCAGCATTAAAATCACCAAGTGGAATCGCATTTAATGGAAACAATGTCTATTTTACTAATTCTGGTAATAATAGCTATACGCAATGTACTGTAGATACAACAGGTCTTATTGAATCTAATACATGTATAAGAAATAAACAAATACAAGGATTACTAAGCAATCCAGTTGGAATTGCATTTAATGAAAGTTATGTATATTTTATTAATTCTGTTAGTAATAGTTATACGCAATGTACTGTGGGTACAACAGGTATTGAGTCTAATACATGTGCAACAGTAATGCCATCTGGGTTGACTAATTTATTATTAAATAATCCAATTGGAATTACATTTAATGGAAATTATGCATATATTACTAATTCCAATAATAATAGTTATACGCAATGTACTGTTGGTACTACAACTGGTATTGAGTCTAATACATGTGCAACAGTAATGCCATTTGAATCAGCTACTACACTATTAAATAGTCCATCTGGAATTGCATTTAATCAAAGCTATGCATATATTATTAATTCTAATAACAATAGTTATACGCAATGTACTGTTGGTACAACAGGTATTGAGTCTAGTACATGTGTATCGGTAACACCATCTGGGTCAGGTTCATTAAATAATCCATTTGGAATTGCATTTAATGAAAGTTATGTGTATATTACTAACAGTAGTTCAAGTAATAGTTATACGCAATGTGCTGTAGATACAACAGGTCTTATCGAATCTAGTACGTGTGTATCAGTAACACCATCTGGGTTAGGTTCATTAAACTATCCAAAAGGGATTGCATTTAATGGAAGCTACGTATATATTGTTAACGGTGGTTACAAAAGTAATAGCTATACACAGTGTACTGTGGGTGCAACAGGTATTGAATCTAATACATGTATAACTATAACACCTATGTTATAACTATGTGATTAACTCAGTAAGATGATATTTGGTAGAAAGCTAGTCGATTAATTTTGTGACTAGCTTTTTTATAGTATAATCTTTAAAAGTTATGGATGTAGTGTTATATGTTATGATAAAATTAACGTATTAATAAATTATGAAAAGGTATTAAAGTTATGGAAAAGATATTAGGTACAGATATAGACCTTGATCAGGAACCATATCATGTTGAACGTGGTGTAGTTAAATCTCAAGAAGTAAATAAACAAGCAGTTGAAGATTTGATTAATCATGAAAAATTTAAAGGTCATGCTAAACTAATTGAGTCGTTAGAGGCATTATTAGATGGTTTGTCTCCTGAT
>DAHXMX010000145.1 GCA_027371515.1 Neisseriaceae bacterium | reverse complement strand
CATCCTATTAGTGAATATAATTAATTTTCAAAACACCATAATAGCTGTTTTATTTATTTATAAATTTAATTCTAAGTATAGTATCAACTGCATCATCAAATGGCATACCTGAATTTATATATCGTTCTACTTCCAACAGCCTCACACATTTACTAAAAAAACGATACCAAAATCCCAATAACACGCTTTAAGTTCAAGACAATTGTAACTATTTTCATGTTTTAGCCTTATTATATTTATTCATAATATTAATAACTGCTTTATCAGAATCAAGATAAGTTTCATAAAATTTACGTCCATTATTAGATAGACTACTATATAGCTCTTTATCATTTGCTAAGCGCTGCAAATTAGAATATAAACTAAATATATCACCGGCTTGGCTACATAAACCAGCTCTAGCTATATCAGTTAAAAAATAACCGTAATCAGTAATTGAAATCTTGTCCAAACTAGCAAGAATTGGCAATCCAAGCATAAAATAATCTATAGTCTTAGACGGAAAATTTGGTACAGTGAATCTTTCATCAAGACTCACCATACCAATATCACACATCGAAGATATATATTTATACTCTTCACGAGGCATCTGATTTATAAATCGAATATTATTAAGCTTGACCTTAAATGCTAATTGTTTAATCCTAACTAATTCTGTACCATCACCGATTAATAAAAATTTATATCTACTATCAATTTGTGCAACATCAGCTAAAGCAATTAAGTTTTCAAGTTTTTGCGGTAACCCCATATTACCACCAAACAATACTATAAAATCAGCCATACTATAACCATATTTAATTCTAAGCTCTAATTTATTAATAGCTGGCTTAGGCTTTATTTGAGCATAATTATATTGTAAGTGAATTTGATTTGGATTTATATACGAATAATGAGATTTTAAGTAAGCTACATTACCAAGAGACATACAAAATATATCATCAAAAGATTCCAACATTTTACGCTCTCTATAAAAAAAATACTTAATCAACAATTTATTTTTAATTATACCTAAATCAATTGCATTTTGGGGAAATAAATCCCATAACAAAAGAAAAGCAGGACAATTAAAATATCTTTTTAAAGAATCAATTATTTTATTATTTGCCATAAAAGGCGTATGCGTTATAATCAAATCAAACTGCGTATCACTAAAATACTTTAAAATAGCACTTCGTAAACGATAAGGTAATGTTAATATAGTTAATGTTTTCTCAAATCTGTTGATATTAAAATAATTCCCAGTTCTAACTCTTAATACTGGATAGGCATGCTCTGTTCTTAATATTGTTGCTTCATTATTACGTCGCTCATTCATCGTAACTACAACTATTTCATGGCCTAACTTATGAAAGCTATTCGCTAAATCCTTAGTTAACGTTGAATCATTATTATCTTTTGTATGACGTGAAAATATAAATAATATCCGCATTGCTTTACCATTCAACATAAATAATTACGTATATCAACATATATCATATTATATTAACGTACAATATTTCGAAGACCAATAGCGTAAGTGTACAATAAATTCTTATCACCAGATAAAAACTTTGCAGTAATACTAGCAGCCTTTTTAGGAGGTAGCTCAGCTAATAGTAAATTTAATAATTCTAATTGCTGTGGCGAAATAGTAGAAGTAGTAACTTCTTTAATTGACGGTATAATTAATAATACAAACTCACCTTTTTGCTGATTAATATCATTCGTTATAAAATCAATTAATTCATCAATTGGCATATGCTTAATAGTCTCAAACTGTTTAGTTAATTCACGACCCATAACAATATTAGTATCTGTACCAAATACATCACGAATATCTAATAATGAATCGACTATTCGATGTGGTGACTCGTAAATACAAATAACCATGGACAGTTTAGATAATTCAATAAGCTTATTCTTTCGATGACTAGACTTATGAGGTAAAAAACCATAAAAAACACTTGGGGCATTAATTCCTGATACACTCAATAATGTAATATATGCACAGGCTCCCGGAATTGGCGATACAGGTAAATTATATTTTCTCACCAGATTACACAACCTAGCCCCAGGATCTGATACTCCAGGAGTTCCAGCATCGGTAATTTGAACAATATTCATTCCTGCATTAAGCCACTCAATTACTTTATGGCTAATTTCTTGTTCATTATGTTCATGAAATGCAACTAATTTTTGATACTTAATTTGATGGTGATTAAAGAGTTTTTGACTATTGCGAGTATCCTCACAAAGAATAATATCACACGAATTAAGTAATTCAAGTGCTCGTAATGAAATATCTTTTAAATTACCAATTGGCGTTGCGCATATATACAACATTATAGTTAACCAATAAAAAAATGCTACACAAAGTAGCATTTAATAAACTATCTAGCACGTTTTGGTAACATTTGCGAACGTTGTTTTTTATAATGTCTTTTAATTGCCGCAGACATCCTTCTTTTTCTTTCAGTAGTTGGTTTCTCATAAGCTTCACGCGAACGTAACTCAGTTAAAACCCCAGCCTTTTCTACTGCTTTTTTAAAACGTCTTAACGCAACATCAAAATACTCACCTTCACGAACTTTAATTTCAGGCATATTATTTCCTATAAAAATATTCTATTTATACATTTAAACATACTAATTAATTAATAATTACAAACATTTTATATCGTTAATTTAATTCAAAATCACCTGCCAATCCATAATAAATTGCCCGATATAATAGCAAAATTATGTAAATCATATTAAGCCGT
>DAHXMX010000144.1 GCA_027371515.1 Neisseriaceae bacterium | reverse complement strand
CTGTCATTAACAATATTTATCCAATACTTACTAAACATAAGATTAAATATATTAATCAAAATGTTACTTTAATGGGTGATAGCGCTGGTGGCGCATTATGTGCATCTATTGTAATGGATCGTGATTTTATATTAAATAACAATATAACTCATCAAGTACTATTTTACCCATCTTTAGATTACACTTTATCCTTAGCATCAGTAGATAAATATTGTTAATGACAGCTTTACAGTCATTAAGTCCGGTAGGATATTTAAACTCTGGACTTAAACGATAATCAATTGAAACTACTATTTTATTAGTGTTTTTAGCAATTTTTCTGGTTACTCCATCATATTGAGCAACACTCCCTGATACATGACCACCACCATGCATAAAAAAGATTATTTCTGATGCTTCAGTTGGATTAGGAATATATATCCGCAAACATACAGGATAGTCACCATTTATAATAAAATCATCAACTGCTAAAATAGTATAATCAATATCCGTCATATAATGTCTTTGATTATTAGCTGATGCTTCACGCGTATTGCTTGGTGTTTTCACAAATCCAATTTGTTCTAATTTTGGTTTTAAATTATTAACAAAAGTTAAAAATTCTTTTAGTTTTGGATTCATTTGGCTTTCTCTATCAATTTAAATTTATTGTCATATATCTTTATTTAGATCATCATGATAAATATCAAGAAGGATACTTTTTAGAAAAAGTAACAATTGAGTGGTTTTTTAATCATTATTGTCCACATATTACTGATCTCAAACAAATATCACCATTATATGGTAATTATTATAAAGATATGCCCAAAACATTAATTATTACAGCTGAATATGATCCATTAGTTGATGAAGGACGTGAATATTATAATAAAATACAACATATTGGTGTGCCTGCTAAATATGTAGAAATACCAAATACAATACATGCTTTTTTAAGTCTTGAAAAGATTTGTATTGATGCATGTAAAATAGCATATTTAGAAGTTAAAAATTTTTATTCGCAAAAGAATAATTAACGAATATAAAATGCAACTTGAATTATATTATCTTGCTAAACAATGTAGTCCAACTGTATCTCCACAAACTATGGTTGCATTAGTTAAAACTGAATCAGGTGGAAATAAATTAGCATTAGGTATAAATGGTGCAAGACTTAAATATCAACCTAAAAGTGAGAGTCAAGCTATTGCATGGGTACGTTATTTAGATAATCATAATTATAATTATGATGTAGGTTTAGCACAAATTAATAGTGTGATTATAAAGAAATATCATTTAAAGCCTGAACAATTATTTAATCCATGCCTTAATCTAAAAATAGCAGGAGAAATATTAACAAATAATTATCTTAAGGCTCAAAAATATACAAATAATCCACAATTAGCACTTAAATATGCTTTAAGTATGTACAATACAGGCAATATAAAAAATGGTTTTAATAATGGATATATTAATAATATATTAAAACAAATCAAAAACTAATTTAGTATGAATATCCAGAACTGGTCTTTTTAGGAGTAAATCCGTCTATTTTATGTAATTTAGAATTACAATATTTATTATCAATCAAAATAAAGCCTTCAGTAAACATTCCACTAAATTTAATATTTGGATTCTGAGATTTAAATTTACTAAAAACGCTTTCATTATATGAAATCAACGGCACATGTTCCAAAATTAAATCATGATTCACAAATTTTGATAAAACTAATTGGTTATTTTGTTTAATAAACAATGCATGACAAGAATCATCATCACTTACCCATGAACCAATAATTTCGACATTAATAGGATCTAATTTTTTGTGTTTACAAGCACTAACAAATATACTTGTAAACAACATTATTGCTAATAAAATATTTTTGCGCATTATTTTTTGTTGCACGGTAACATCTTAATATTATTAATAACAACATTTGTTAATGGTACATCTTGATATCCATTTACAATACCTGTTTTAGTTTTACTAATTTTATCTACAACATCACTACCTTTGATAACGCGACCAAATACAGCATAACCATACCCTTGTGGACTATTGCTTGTATGGTTTAGAAAACTATTATTATTGGTATTAATAAAAAACTGAGCTGTTGCTGAATCAACCACACTAGTACGCGCCATAGCAATTGTATATTTGTCATTAGCTAAACCATTCGTTGCTTCATTTTTAATCGGTACATTAGTTTTAGCTTCTACCATATTTTTATCAAAACCACCACCTTGGATCATAAAACCATCAATTACTCGATGAAATATTTTACCGTTATAAAAACCACTATTAACATACGTTTCAAAATTTTTAACAGTAATTGGAGCTTTTTTAGGATTTAACTCAACATCAATAATACCCATATTAGTGTTGATTTCAGCAACTGGATTAGCACAACTAAGTTTTTCCGCTGCATAAGAATTTTGTAATACTAAACCTGCGCTAAGTAATAAAATTATTTTTTTCATAACTATAACTTTCAAAATAATATAAGACTGTGTTAATTATACCATAACTATGCATTATATTTAATTGTTAGTTATTAACAATAAAATGTGAATAACAATTTTATATGTTGTTAATAATTATTAGTTATTCACAATTCTACCAAACACAAATAAATTTATTCACATAATATAACAAAAACAAATATCATTTTATAACAAGCTTTCTTATCATATAACATATTGTTATACATATGATAAATCAATTTATTAACAAAATTTATATTATTACTTAGCGCAGGTTTAGTATTACAAAATTCTTATGCAGCGGAAAAACTTAGTTGT
>DAHXMX010000143.1 GCA_027371515.1 Neisseriaceae bacterium | reverse complement strand
GCATGAACTATAATTAGCCTGAATATCTTTATTTACACTATTAGCAAACTTGGATGTTGCACGCACATTCAGATTATTAGTACATTCACTAACAATAAAATCATAACAACTATTATCTTGTAGCTGAGCAACAACACGACCTTCAAATTTGATGTTTGCAGTCATAATAATATTAGCAACCAAAAGCTCACCCATAATTTGCAAAATCCCATCTGGATAATCTTTTTGACTTGCGATTTCTTTAAAGACATCGGTTAACTCAACATATACTCCTCGAACAGGAATATGAGCAAACATAAAACGTTGCATAAAACTTTTTATCATTTTGATATATTATTCTTCATAATTTAAAATAGCTGTAGTATACACTTCTTGTACATCATCAAGTTCATCAAAAGCATCCAATAACTTTTGCATTTTTAATGCATCTTCACCTATCATATTCGTTTCATTTAATGCTTTCATTACAACTTCAGCAAATTCAGGTTTTAATCCACGTTGTTCTATTTTATTTTTTACTTCAATAAAATCCTGTGGCGCAGTTAAAACTTCAATTGTGCCATCATCACTAATAATAACATCTTCAGCTCCAGCCTCAATTGCAATATCCATAATAGTATCTTCATTGATACCTGCTTCAAATATTAATTGCCCACAATGTTTAAACTGATAAGCCACACAACCATCTGTACCCAAATTACCACCGTATTTATTAAAAGCATGACGTACATCAGCTACGGTACGTGTTTTATTATCAGTTAAACAATCAACGATAATTCCAGCCCCATTAATACCATAACCCTCAAATCTAATTTCTTCGTAATTAACCCCGTCTAGCTCGCCAGTACCGCGTTTAATCGCACGCTCCACATTCTCTTTAGGGATATTATTTTCACGAGCTTTCTCAACGGCTAATCTTAAACGCGGATTAGATGCTACGTCACTACCACCCATTTTTGCTGCAACAGTTATCTCTTTAACCAATCTGGTTGTTATTTTACTTTTTTTGGCATCAGCAGCAGCTTTACGGTGCTTAATATTTGCCCATTTACTATGTCCAGCCATTAATATTCACCTTATAAAATACAATACACATGATATTATATCACATTAGCTATTTGAATAAAAATCAATCAACTTATTTACTTCGTGCTCCCAGTTATACTTATCCATAACTTCTCTCTTACCGTTATTACCCATTTGTAAAGCAAGTGACTGATTAGTTAATAATTCATCTATTGCTTTAGCTATAGCTAACGGATCTAATGGGTCTACACAAATACCGCATTGAGCATTATTTATAATATCTTGCCATAGTGGAAAATTTGAAGCAATAACAGGAATTCCAGCTAACATATATTCAAATAATTTAATTGGTAATGACTCTACATAACTTGGTGTAGGCAATAAAGTAACAATCCCAATTTTAACCATACCTAATAACAATTTAATTTCTGTACGATCTAATACCCCTAAATAATCAACTAAACCCTTATCATCGTAAGATCTAATTAATTCTAAATTTACATCTCCACTAAATACTCCAGCGAGTTTCAATCTAACATTATTTATTTGTAATGACTTAATTAATTGTAATATTCCACGAGTTCTAGATATGCTCCCAATATAGCATACACAATCATCTCTTTGTGCCAAATCGATATTATCTATAGCTAATTCAGAAAGTTTAGGGTAATTATATAAAACAATCGTATTCTTATTAACACCACTAAACCTTTTTGCAATTTGACCTGTTGCACATACAACACCGTATATTCGCTTACTAATAAATAACTCAATTAAATTGGCACATTTTGCCACAATAGATCTAAAATATTTAGGAATCCAATGTTTATTTATAATTTGTTTAGGTAAATCTTCATGTACGTCATATACTACTTTATAATTTAAAAACACCGATAAATAAAAACCTAAAAAAAGTAGTTCTGGGTCATGAAGATGTATATAATCTGGTTTTAAATCAACTATTTTTTTATATATTCTATAACTTGAACCTAAAAATCTTAAATAACGATTAGCTATTGTTCCCACACCATAAATATTTACTTTATTTAACGTTTCATCACCTAAATCATCACCAACTATTAAACTAGTCAAATAATTATGTTCTGCTAAGGAGATACTTTCTTTAACAAAAATTCTAATATCATAGCGTGGATGAACAGATGTTATATGACAAACATGTGATTTCATGAAATCTCCAGTTATTTAATAACAAAGGGGCCGTAAATACAACGCCCCCACATAAGATTAACTACCTAATAAATATTTAACTAAATTTTAGCTAATCATTAATCGTAATTTTTATTGTAATAATTAATTATAACAAAAATTTTCAATATCATCTTCAACGACCATAATATGTCCAGTTGAATTAAGAATAGCTTTTGCATTATAAACAAAACTTTTCTCAACTCCATCAACATTAACAGCAAAATGCATACGTATTACACCAGCTTCTAATTCACTGGCACTAAGAATTTTTATGTAATTATTATCATCCATGGTATTAACACGATTTTCACAATAACCACGCAAAATCCATTTTACATTGTCTTTAACAGATAACGCTGATCCTGGATGAGTTTTATTAAACTCTTCAGCTTTTTTATGTAAATCAGCTAAATTATCTAGAACTTTTTCTTCAAAATCATCCATATTCAACCTTTCAAATACATCAATAACGCTAAAAACGCCAATTCGGTTTAAGCAAATTGGCTTACCATGTAGTTTTCCAGCCTAATTTTAGGTTTCTTGCACAACAATT
>DAHXMX010000142.1 GCA_027371515.1 Neisseriaceae bacterium | reverse complement strand
ATCTTATGAATTAGATTGATTAACTCTTTATAACAACCTTGAATATCACCAATTGCATATTGTGCCATTACTATCTCTAATCGATTAGTATATGTTGTTTGAGATTTTATAATAAATTGCTCTATTTTATTGAATAAGTATGGGTTATAATAAGCTTCACGTCCAATCATTACTCCATCAACATATTGTAGATGTGTTTTTATTTCATCAATTGTTTTGATTCCACCGTTTATCATAATATTTAAGTGTGGAAAATCAGTTTTTAATTGATATACATAATCATACCGAAGTGGCGGTATTTCACGGTTTTGTTTTGGAGTTAATGTTCCTAAAATAGCATTACGTGCATGAATTATGAATTGAGTAATGCCGTATTCTTGAATTGTTTGCACGAATTCTTTCAGAAAATTATAATCTTCATTATAGCCAAGCCCAATTCTTTGTTTAATACTAACTGGTATAGAAACACTTTTTTGCATTTTTATAAGGCATTTACCAACTAAATGAGCATCATTCATTAAGCATGCTCCAAATTTACCGGATTTAACTCTATCTGATGGACAACCTACATTTAAATTTATGCCAGTATAGCCATATTGTTCACATATTTGGCTTGCAGTAACTAATTTATCTGGATTTGAACCACCTAATTGGATTATTAATGGATGTTCAATTACATTATGTTCTAATAAATTATTTTGGTTACCATGAATTATTGCATCAGCAACAATCATTTCGGTATATAAGATAGTGTTAGCTGTAATTTTACGCATAAAATATCTATAATGACGATCTGTCCAGTCAAGCATTGGTGCAATAGCAACTTTAGGCATATTAGAATCCAAAAAATATTTTAAGAGGTTTATTATAATTTATTGTACTACAATATAGGTATTTATTTAGTGTGTTGGATAAAAATGTATTCAATAACCTTGTCAAATGTTATAATACACACTGTTAGAAAAAGATTGCCAATAAAAATAGTTGTATTGGATTAGTTTTGTATTGCATTTAACGTTGTTAAATGTTAGGAAATTAAAGTTAATATTTTAATATAGGAATTTAATATGAAAGAAAAAGCAGTAGATTTGCGTCCTGGTTGGATTATTCAGCATGATGGTCGTCAATTTGCAGTGTTAAGCACACGAACAGTGAAATCTGGCACCGGTGGTGGTGCAGTTATTCAAACTGATATGAGAAATATTCAAACTGGTACAAAAGCACAGGTTGGTTTTCGGTCTACTGATTCGATTGAGCGATTATCAACAGAAGAGTTGAGTTGCTCTTTTTTGTATAAAGAAGGTGACGATTATGTATTTATGAATAGTGAAGATTATAGTCAAGTTACGGTTAGTGCTGATGTAATTGGTGATGATATTGTATTTTTATCTGACGGAATCAATGTAACACTCAAATTAGTTGATGGCAATGTTATTGCGGTTGAATTTCCAACTACAATTATTTGTACTGTTGTGGAGACTGATCCTCAAATTAAAGGTGCTACAGCAACAGCGATGGATAAACCAGCGATATTAGACATTGGTATTAGAGTGGTGGTACCATCTTTTGTTAATGTTGGCGAGAAAATTGTATTAAAAACTGCTACTCGCGAATATTCAGAGCGTTATAAAGAAAAAAAATAATTTAACCTATATTATGGGTTCATCAATGACAATATTGATAAACCCATATAATGATTTTGGTATTTATAATATATAATATACAGTATATAATTGTTAATGCTTTCTACGTTACCAACTTCAAAGAATATTTTTGGAATGTAAGAATATATAAAATATATATAAATAAATATTAGTAACCTTATCTAATGCTCGAATCTGATTTTATAGGACTTGATTTATGATAACAAGTACCACAAGTGATTATCAGCGATATCGTTATACCATAATTTTGTTATGTATTGGTTATTTCATTGATTTTTATGATTTAACTATATTTTCTGCAAGTTACACTAGTATAATTAGTGAACTGTTTCATATTACTAATGTTGACCAAATACAACTTTTATACCTTAAAATCACTAATTATCATACTGCCGGAATTATAATTGGTGGTATTTTATTTGGGGTTTTGGGAGATAAGTTTGGACGCACTATTGTTATTCGTTACAGTATATTAGTGTATTCAATATCCATCATATTGAGTTGTTTTATAACTAATATCCCGTTATTTATTTTATTGCGTTTTTTAACTGGTGTTGGTCTTGCTGCAGAATTTGCTACTTCAAGTGTATTAATTAGTGAAATGTTACCACAAAATATAGCTAGTAGCTCAACAGCATGGCTGTATATATGTGGCATTTTGGGTGGGGTAACTGCTACATTTCTTGGTGGCTTCTCATGGAAAATAATGTTTCTATTCGGTGGTGTCAGTGGTTTTATTTTATATCTAATGCGCCGTGAATTGTTTGAATCACCACTTTTCCAGAATATGAATAAAAAAATTAAAAAAGGTAATCTATATTTAATGTTTTATGGATATAAAAATATTAAAAAAACCATTAGATTAACCATTTTAATTATTCCATTTTATTACTTAATTAGTGTTATGTTTATCATTCCGCGTTATATGCAGATAGATGGTGATTTATCTAGCTTAATTCATACTTTACTAATTGGCTGTTTATTTAAATATTTAATACATGCAGCACGCACCGTATAATCAATACTTGGCACTACTGATGCAATACCGATTTTAAGAATTTGTTTATAATTAATTTCATTCTCGCGTAGTACACTACGAATAAAAACTCCAAGTTCATCTGATGTTCCAATATGTTTA
>DAHXMX010000141.1 GCA_027371515.1 Neisseriaceae bacterium | reverse complement strand
TCTTGAACGTCTTGCCGAAATAATTCTTATGGCGTCTCCCCTTATTGTAAAAATAACAGTCCATAATTTTCCGTTTTTTAGGGAGCGTTAGATATTTCGTGTCAGTCTGATTTTTTATTGGTTAGTTATTAAAAATAAATCAGTTAATCAAGTATGGCCAATGTTGATAGCATTTTTAAATCAACAAGGTATTGGTATTAAATACAGTAATAAGAGCGTTGGACTAGTTCAAACTAATTGGGTCGCTAGAGATACTATAGTGCCAGAAACTGGTATACGAGCTTTCTTTGGTTGGGCTGGAATGGGATCCCAGTATTCATTAGATGCCAAATATATGTTTAGAGTTAATCTTTGGCAAAATGAAAGTAATACACAGATGTTCGTAACTAATTACGAGATGGATGAAGTATATCCAAATTGTGTTAATAACTTGAATCAAAATATTCGAATTGCCCCATCTGATGCACAAGCAACCAAATGGATGCCATTGCCACCTAATCCGCAGATGGAATTGAGTTTTTTAATGCAATTTATGGCGTTTGCTGGCTTAAATCCTGATTCGGTGAAACAAATTGTAACCAAAGCAGAGGTTATGGAGTCTGCTGTACCTCAGGCTGTCTTGGTGGGTACTACTTTGGTTATTAATGATCCATTTGATCGAGCTTGGTGGAGAACTAGTATTGCTCTTGAACGCGCTGGACTTGGTGTTACTGATAGAAATCGTTCTCTTGGTGAGTTTTATGTATATCCATTAAGAGCTAATGCTGATAATCCTAATCCAGATGCTTTTGAACGTTGGTTTGGTAAAGATAAGAGTAAACTTGAAATGCCTAAAGCTAAGTATACAATCAAATTAGTTGTTGATGGTGATAAAACCGACTTAACACTTGAAGAATATCCGAATACTATTGATAATAAATTTGTGGAGCATCAAAAGCAATATTTGGATGCATTACAAATTCAGTTAAAATAGGTGATTTGTGAAAGATGCTAAACATATTACAAAGTATATTAATTTATTGTTTAAATCACGTTTTCAAACACCGCAGCATCAACGTGAGCTAGTGGAAGATATTGCACGACGTGGTTTTTTAAAACAAATTATTGATATAACTTTATTTTCCGCGCTTGCTTCTACTTGTTGTGGTTTACCGGTTCAGTATTCAACGGTAACCTTGCCTGATATGGGTGATTCCGATAGAACTAATCTATCTCCGTATGAGGCAAATTTTTTAGGACAGCAGATTATTCAAGATATTGCTAATCAAGGTGGCATGGAAAATGATTTTGATATTTTGGCATATTTAAATGATATTGGCAGTAATATTGCTAGTTTTTCTCCTTTAGCTGGTGAATCATTTGATTTTTATATAACTAAAGAAAAAACCATTAATGCGTTTGCGTTGCCAGGTGGTTATATTTGTTTTAATAATGGTTTAATTTATACTACACAAAGTGAAGCTGAGTTCATTTCAGTTATGGCACATGAGATTGGGCATGTGGTTCAACATCATGTTTTTAGAAATATATCTGTTTATAATCGCAGTCAATGGATGAGTTTAGCTGGCTTGATTGCTGGAGCGGTCTTGGCAACTATTAACCCAAGTGTTGGATTGGTAGCATTGAGTAGTTCACAAGGTATTGGTATTCAAAACATGCTGTCTAATTCGCGCGATTTTGAACGAGAGGCAGATCGTGTTGGTCAAAACTTGATGTATGAAGCAGATTATAATCCCAATGCCATGCCTGAATTTTTTAAACGTATGCAAAGTAGTAATCAATTTAATAATAATGAAGCATTAGCATTCTTACAAACACATCCAGTTACATCTGAGCGTATTAGTGAGGCACAAAATAGAGCACGACAAATGCATGTCAAAATGCGACCAGATAGTGTTAGTTTTTTATTAATTCGTGAAAAATGTAGGAATTATCAATTAGGTGTAGCAGATGTTATTAATTTTTATAATGAGTCACTTCATGAAAAAAAATATATAAATATCGATGCGCAGTATTTTGGTCTAGCAAATGCACTTAATTTATTTAAAAAATATAAAGAAAGCTTAATTACGTTAAACAAAATTAGCGGTAAGGATTTTATCAATCATCCTGCAGTATTAAATTTACGTGCACTAACTACTTTTCATTGTGGGGATGTTAAAAAAGCACTTGAAATTTATGAGATGGCTTTAGATAGTTATCCTAATTATAAAGCATTATTTATAGGTAGAGTTGATTTGTATATAAACACTAAAAATTATAAATCTGCAATACCATTATTAAATAGTCTTACTAATATTTACCCTAATGACTTAGATATTTGGAATCGAATTGCAACCGTTAATTCTGATAATGGGTTAAATAATAAACAAAAATATTATTATGCGCTTGGTAATGTTGAGTTTATTAAGCGTGATTATAAATCAGCGCTTAATCAATATCAAAAAGCAATTAATATTAAGTCCGAAGATAGTTTTTTAAATAATCAAATTAGTGCTAAAATTCTTGAAAGTAAAGAAATTATAAGGCTTAATAAGAAATATGGTGACTAATCTGACACATGAAAAAATATATAGGTTATATAATATTAATTTTATTTACTAAATTTAGTCATGCTGATGAACAAATAGTTCAAGAGATTAAAGTTACCAATGTTATTAACAATCAATATCAAAGTGATCGATATATATCACAAAGTCAATATATTCAAAATCCATATCTAGGTATAAATAGTGGTGGTGGTACAAAATATATCTCTGAAAGCCATATGCAACAAGATAGTGTTGCAGCTAAATTGATTACTACT
>DAHXMX010000140.1 GCA_027371515.1 Neisseriaceae bacterium | reverse complement strand
TTGGTGTAAAATAATCTTATGGTCAGCAATGACCTTTTTTATGTAAGGTTAAATTGCATTTCTCTTGGGAAATGGCCGATGCTATAGTCGATTGTAAAGTACTGGTTAAATATAAACCAAATGATTTTCTGGTTGCATATTTATTAACCACACTACCATCAAGATGTAAATATTCACTAAAATGCGATAAGTAATTATGATCAATTGACATATATTTAGATGGTCTATTTAATAGAACAAACTCATTGCTAATGTTATATGATATGCCATCACCAAAGCTATCTCGCCTTTCAAAAATATTGATTACAAGTGGAATGGTAACTATTCTACTCAATAACTTATTTAGATGGTATAAAATGGAATTTGCACTAAATCCACAACCTACAAATGAAACAACCATATCAGTCCTTTAAGAAATCCATACCTAGCAGATTTTTTTGTTTGATATTAAGCTTATAAGTTAAATCTTATTAACTTCTCAAAAGTTCCCATAATGCCTAGAAATGGAACTATTGTAGTCAAATATTGATTAAATTTAAGGTTTTACTGGCATAATGATAGCATAAAGCACAGAGAGTGACAAGTGCAAAAATAAAAAAGGAACACATTGTTAGAAAAATATCCCGACCGTCACCGGTAGCCTATAACTATAACTGGTGTAAATGTAATTATTGTCATTAGTAACATACCAAATAATGGAATATTATGAAATAACACTACAGTTGATACAGCAAGGCTTGATAAAGCAAACTGAATAAATTGAGCTAATCCAACTGCAAATGCACTTTTAGTTGGAACGTGTTCCACTAGTTTGACTTGTACTGGAGATATAATAAGTGCTGAACCGCCACGCATAATTAATACTCCAATAGTTAGTAACCAAGCAATAGCAGTTATATTATTAATAACACAGGCTATAATTATAAACATTAAGCCAACCAAACTAATAGATAAACCAATTTTAATTATTCTATTTGGAGTAATGTGATTTTTATTTAAAAACATCATTAAACTATTTCCAGCAAAATAACCAATGGCAATTATAATAAAAATATATGAATAATTAATCGGGCTTATTTGGAGTTTGTTAATATATAGATAACTAGAAATACCAATAAATACATAGTATGCAGCAAATGAAAAACTAGCAATTATAAGTAAATTTTGACAATATTTATCGCGTAAAATATTTATGTATTCAGTTAAATATACTGTTGGCCTTTCTAGTTTAGCTATTGGTGTTGAGTTGGTTTCTTTAACTATACGAAAAGCAAATGCTAATAGTATTGCACCTATAAAAGCACTTAATTTAAAGCAACTTTGCCAGTCAAAATGTTCAGCTAGATATGCTCCAATGCTTGGTGCGATGGCAGGCGATATTACAATTCCCATGACCAACATTCCATTGGCATGTACTTGTTCTTCAATATCCATAATATCTTTAAAAATAATACGCGTCATTACCGCAATTGTAGAACATGCTATACCTTGAATAATACGTAAAATAATCATTATAACGATGGAATTGGTATAGGCAATTAAAGAAGATGTTACAATGTATAACACCATCCCTGTCAATAATGTTGGTCTTCGACCAAATCGATTGCTTAAAATACCAATAAATAATCCACCAATTGCCATTGCAAATGTATAGCATGATATAGTCAAGTTAATCATGTCGGGATTAGTATTAAAGTAAGATACCATTTTAGGTAATGATGATATATAAATATCTGTAGATGATACACCAAGTAAGGTAATTGATAATGCAAACCATATCATATGTGACTTATTGATTTGTGTATGCGATTGTAACTTATTTGACATAATTTATAATTCCTATTAAGTTGTATCTAAATATATTTATTTAAGTGTTACTTTATATCCAGAGTTGATCCAATCACGTATTCCACCGTCCATAGATGTTACATTAATATAACCCATTTTTTGTAGATTATATGCAGATAATATAGATCTAAATCCACCACCGCAATACAGTACCAGTTCAGTATTTTTATCGGGAATTGTTTTTTCAATATCACGTTCAATAATTCCACGTGATAAATGAAGTGCTGTTGGTATATGACCATAAGCCCATTCATGATCTTCACGTACATCAATTAATACAAATGATTCTTGATTATTTAAACGTTTTGCAATTGTAGGAACATCTGTTTCTTTAACTAATGGACGTAACTCTTCAACTAGCTTTAAAAAATCTGAACTATGTTGCATTATAAATACTCCTGAATTTTGGTAATTAAATTATTCGTAGCAATTCTACGATGGCTAATTTGATTTTTTTCATAATCAGTTAATTCAGCTACAGTTTTATTGAAATTAGTTAAATAAAAATGTGGATCATATCCAAACCCATTATTACCTTTAGGTTCATTAACAATAGTACCATGAATCGTTCCATCAGCAACTAATGGGCGTGGGTCATTATAGGATTTTATTAATACTAATACACAATAATAAAATGCACTTTTATCTGAATATTGATTAAGTTTATTAATTAACAATTGATTATTTTTTAAATCATTTTTATGTTCGCCAGCAAAGCGTGCAGATAATACTCCGGGTTGTCCGTTTAAACTATTTACGCATATACCAGAATCATCAGCTAATACTGGGAGTTTGGTATATTTAGCACAATGACGCGCTTTATGCAGTGCATTTTCTAAAAATGTATGATAAACTGTGGAAGAATGTCCTTGGCAGAGAACTCAAGAGAGATTTCAGAATTCAAAAAATGTACGCAAGAATAACGGATTATTCATTTAACAAAATTGGAAAAGCAGTAACCTCCAATAATATGAG
>DAHXMX010000013.1 GCA_027371515.1 Neisseriaceae bacterium | reverse complement strand
CATATGTGCAACCATTCGCGATGTAGTTGTCTTACCATTAGTACCAGTTATTGTTGCAATAGGAATACGTGATTTTTTTGGATCAGGGAATAACATATCAATTACAGCACCAGCTACATCACGAGGCTTACCTTCACTAGGAGATACATGCATTCTAAAACCAGGAGCTGCATTCACTTCACAAATTGCACCGCCAACATCTAAATATGAACGCGAAATATCAGGTGTTAAAAAGTCAACTCCACCAACATCTAAACCTACTGCTAACACAGCACGTTCAGCCATCATGCGATTATCTGGATGTACGTTATCTGTAACATCAATTGCGGTACCGCCTGTTGATAAATTAGCTGTATCACGAAGATATAATAATTCACCATCTTTTAATACTGAATCAGCTGTATAACCAGCTTTAGTCATCAAAGTTTCAGCTTGATAATCTAATTCTAAACGAGTTAAAACTTTTTCATGCCCAACGCCACGACGTGGATCTTGATTAACAATTTCAACTAATTCTTTAATTGTATGCTTACCATCACCAATAACATGTCCTGGTACACGTTTAGCTACTGCTACTAATTTACCATCTACTACACACATTCTATGATCAAAACCAGTAATATACTGCTCTACTAAAACTGAACTAGAAACTGTTTTGGCTACTTCAAATGCTTTTCGCACTTCTTCTTCATTTTTAAGATCAATGGAAATACCACGACCATGATTACCATCTAATGGCTTAATTACTACCGGATAACCTAAGCGTTTAGCATAGTAAACCGCATCATCAACACGACGAACTGCATATTGTCTAGGAACCGGAAGACCTAATGCATCTAATAATTTATTAGTTGTTGCTTTATCACAAGAAATATCTACTGCAATATCAGTTGTACGGCTAGTAATAGTTGCTCGAATACGTTGTTGAAATTTACCATGACCAAACTGAACTAATGATTGATCGTTTAAACGAATATAAGGAATATCACGTTCTTTAGCTGCATTAACTAAAGCGCTCGTGCTTGGGCCAAATTCTTTACTTTGAGCAAAACGAATGAAACTTACAATTTCTTTTTCAAAGTTAAAATCGTTTATAATTTTTTCATCAGCTTGAGCTTTTAAATCATCTGGCAATAAGCTCATAATAAGATCATTAGCTAATTGACATGCACGTATACCAACATCTTCTTGTTTGTATTCATAAGCCATGTTATAAGTACCAATTTTGCCGCCTACTACTGCACGAGTTTTACCAAAGGATACATTAGCTCCAGCCATATTTTGGATTTCAAGGGTAACATGCTCTAAAACATGCCCCATCCAAGTTCCTTCGTTCTCACGCATCCGACGCAAAAACCCCCCTGCTACACCATAAGAACAACCATGCTCAGCCAATCCTGGGACAGCCTTAACTAAATCAGAAATAAATTTTTCACCTATTTTAGCGGTAGGCCAAGACTCAAGAAAACCCAAGTCTATCACGTGACGAATCACAGGAAAATTAGCATATATGTTAGGTCCAACATAAACATTTGTAGATAATATTTTCATATCTCTTAAACTCCCCCAAAAAACAAATCTAAATAAATTAACACTAAGATTAATGTTAATTTAACACATCAACTGTCGTAATCTTACCGCAAAAATCATTCTAATGAAAAAAATTAAATATTTTTTAATAATTCTTGTAGTTCTCCAGTCTCATACATTTCTGCCATAATGTCTGAACCACCAATAAATTCACCGTTTATGTATAGCTGTGGAATAGTTGGCCAATTTGAAAACTCTTTAATGCCATTACGAATATTGTCATCGGCTAAAACATTAACAGTAAATACATCCTTAACTCCACACATTGCTAAAATCTTAATTGCACGACCTGAAAAACCACATAATGGAAATTTGGCATCACCTTTCATGTATAAAACCACTTTATGTTCACTAATTTGTTTTTTAATAATATCATAAACATTATTCATATTTTAATCCTCAAAAAATCAATAGACCACTTTTTTAACTTGCTATCTAAAAATAAAGCAAAGGCTATAAAAGAACTCTAATATTCAATATGGCCAACGCGATGTGAGCTGATTGCTGACACCTAGTTGATCTAAAATTCTACTAACTATAAAATCAATTATATCCTGAACACTTTCAGGATGGTTATAAAATGCTGGTACTGGCGGTAAAATAGACACTCCTAAACGTGATAACTTTACCATATTTTCCAAATGAATAGCAGATAACGGCGTCTCCCTCGGTACAAGGACTAAATTTTTACGTTCTTTCAAAATAACATCTGCTGCTCTAGTTAATAAATCATCCCCAATACCACCACTTAATTTACCTAAAGTTGCCATAGAACACGGGCAAATAACCATTGAATCTGATACACTACTTCCAGAAGCTATCGGTGCAAACCAATCATTGTTAGTGTATACAACCAATTCAGATTGTTTATTATCAATATGCAAATAATCCAATATTACTTCACGACACACATCAGGATTAGCTGATAATTTAATCTTAAGCTCTTGATTAAGAGTGATAATACCTGCCGTAGTAATAACCAAATGAATTTTTATATGTTTTAGTAATAAGTGCTTTAACAAATTCAGCGCAATTGGCATACCACTTGCACCGGTTATTCCAAAAGTAACTGAACGCACGTTATCTACCAAAATTAAAAGGTGCTAATTTTTTTACTACCTTTATATTATTAAGCTCCACATAATCAGGCAAACCATTTTTGTATTCCGGATAATCTTCACCAAAAATTAAGGGCTCAAGGTATTGACGACACTTGTTCGTTATATGATAACCGTCATCAGTAATGAAATCTCGTGGCATAAACTTTTCATGATTGGCAATTAAATTCAAATCCACACATTCAATCTCCCATCTATATGGAGTATTGCTAATACGCTTAATAGCCGGCATTACAGCATTATAACCTTGTATAGCATACTCAACACCACAATAACCCACTAAATAAGCTTGTTCTAAATCTGTTTTCGAAGCTATATGACGAGCTGAACGCTGTAAATAATCGGCAACTGCCCAATGATATTTATATCCAAGTTTGTTATTAATTATACTACAAATAACTGGAGCTACACCACCTAATTGTACATGACCAAAATCATCAATACCATTTTGATTAACGACAATACTTTGAGCATTTGCTTTTTTAATGCCCTCAGAAACAGCAATCACACAGAAACCATAATTTTTAACAGTTTCATTAACTTTAGTTAAAAATTTTTCTTCATCAAAGATAATCTCGGGAAATAATATTATATGAGGTGGTTTATTATTATCAACACTAGCTAAACCACAAGCAGCAGCAATCCATCCGGCATTACGCCCCATAACCTCTAATACAAAAACCTTAGTTGAAGTAAGTGCCATTGATTTTATATCAATACCAGCTTCCATGATGGATGTAGCTACATACTTCGCAACAGAGCCAAATCCAGGGCAGTTATCTGTAATAACAAGATCATTATCAATTGTTTTTGGTATATGTATAGCTTTAATGGGATAGCCAAGCTCATTAGCTATTTGTGAAACTTTTAAACAAGTATCTGCAGAATCATTCCCGCCATTATAAAAAAAATAACCAATATCATAAGCTTTAAAAACTTGAATTAATCTTTCATATTCATAGCGATTATCTTCTAAACTTTTCAACTTGTATCGACATGATCCAAATGCGCCTCCTGGTGTTTGTTGTAATTTTTTAATATTCGCTTCACTTTCAGTGGTAGTATCTATAAGTTCCTCATTTAATACACCTAAAATTCCATTTTGTGCCGCATACACTACCCCAATTGCATCACTATACTTACGGCAAGCACTGATAACACCAGAAGCTGAAGCATTAATTACCGCTGTCACACCACCTGATTGAGCATAAATTGCATTTTTCTTAGTCATCTCGATACCTTTTTAACCATTATACTTTATAGCAAGATCTATTGCACTAAACAAACTTGCACTACTTGCTAATCCTGTACCAGCTATATCTATGGCAGTTCCATGATCAACAGAAGTCCTAACTATAGGTAACCCTAACGTAATATTAACCCCATTATCAAAGCCGGAATATTTTAATACAGGTAAACCTTGGTCATGATACATAGCTAGTATAACATCAAATTTATTTTTATGTAAAAAAATTGTATCAGCTGGGTAACTACCAGATATGTTGTAACCCATATTACGTAACTTATTAATTGTTGGATTAATAACCAATAATTCTTCATTACCTAAATATCCATTCTCACCTGCATGTGGATTTAATCCACAAACTCCAATGTGAGGATTATCTTGTTTAAATTTATAAATAAAAGTATCCGTAATAATCTTTACCGTTTTGATTAAATTAGCCTCGGTAATATGATTAGGTATATCTTTTAATGGTATATGAGTTGTTAATAATGCTATTTTAAATTTATCATTAGCAAGCATCATCACAACATCCGGTACATTAAATACATCGCGCAAATATTCTGTATGACCAGTAAACTGTATACCTGCTTTACATATTACCTCTTTAGATATTGGTGCTGTAACTATTATATTAGCTAAATCATTTTTACACCAATTAATTGCGGTATTTAGTAAAGTTAAAACATAAGAAGCATTACGATAATCATAGTTTCCAATACAATCAATATTAGGACAATCTATATGATATATATTTAGTTTATCTTGGTTATAGTCATCAATATCATTCATTTGATAAAATGGAATGCTTTTATTTAATAATTTAGCACGTTTGATTAATAAATTAATATCGGCTAAAACAATCAAATGATAATTAATAGGTAACTTATATTCAAATAAATCAAGGCAAATATCTGGACCTACTCCACTTGGGTCACCACTAGTAACAATAATTAACTGTTTAGTCATGATTCATCTTAACATATGCTGAATCACGAATATCACGAATCCATTGCGCATACATAAACTGAGCTTTAACTTCTCGAATTTCTTTTCTAATTTCAGCTCGCTCTACATCATTAGCTAAATTAGAATCACGTACGCCATATACTTCAAGCAAATGCCATCCAAATGGAGTTCTAATTGGTTCACTTACAGTGTTTAGCGGTATCGATAATACAACCTTTTCAAATTCTGGTACAGTATCACCTTTAGATATCCAACCAATATCACCACCATTAATACTGCTTGTATCCTCAGAATACTCACGCGCTAAGTTAATAAATTCTTTAGTTTGAGCAGATTCGTTGCCATTGTATTTATTTAAATCGTCTTTGATACTTAAAATCTTTTGATGCGCTTCATTTTCACTAGTTAGTTCATTAACCTTAATTAAAATATGTCGTACATGATACTGTTTAACAATATTCGCATCACCATGTTTTTTAATTTGATTAACTTTAAAGATAAAAAAGCCTACCGGCAACTTAATAATTTGAGTAAAGCCTCCAGCTTTTAAATTAGCTAATGCATTTAATATCTGAGTTGGTAATGCAGCGCTACTTCTAAAACCTAATTGTCCACCATTTAATGCATTTGGTGAATTAGAGTACTTGGCTGATACCTTATAAAAATCTTCACCTTTTTCTAGTTCTGCATAAGCTTTTTGTGCTATGGCTAATTTTTCTTGCAGAATATCTTGACTTGCTTGTTCTGGAATAGAAATCACAATATCAGAAAGATCATAATCTACTCTATTTTTAAAAGTTTCACTCTTTAAAATCAAATTTACCTCATCATCGTTAACTGTAACTTTAGCATCTACCTCACGTTGCTTTAACTTATCAATAGTTATTTGATTACGTACTTGTTCTTGAAATTCTTCAAATGAAACACCTTGACTAACCACCATTTTTTTAAAATCTTCTAACGACATATTTTGCTGCTGTGCTACATTATTAATAGCATTTACCACCTCTAAATCATTAGTTTTAATCCCCAAACGAGCTGCCAAATCAAGTTGAATTTTTTGAAGAATTAATTGTTCAATAACGCGCTCACGTATATCTTTTAGATCTGGTACGGCATAACCATGTGATTTAAAATTTTGAATAGTTTGTTTAATCTGTTGGTCTATCTGCGATGAGGTAATAACACCTTTATTAACAAATACTTCAATTTTATCAATGGTCTTAATCGGACCTGTAGGTGTAGTATTAATAACTCTTAACTTAGGAAGTTTAAGCCCCAAAGAGCTTTCGTTATGCGCATGACTATTATCATAAATCACAGAATCAGATAATGAAGTTTGATGCTGATAAGAATCAGCAGATTCAACAAACTTATCATCACCACCAATATATAAATCACTATTGCTTGGATTAGTCGAATAATAACCACGTTGCGCTGCTGAGGCACAAACTTCAGCAATAAAGAAAATCGACAATACAAATATTAATAATATTTTTTTTATCATTGATGCTATTTTATCCTATCTAATATTAGTTATTGGCACATAGCCAGGAATATTTGTTTTTAGATTACCTTGTGGATCAGAACCAACATTAGCCAACCCTTTTAATGAAAACTGAAGGAAAAAAGCGCTGGTTTGATTAACAATATTGGTAATATAGCTTTGATAAACTGCTTGCACTGACCAACAACCACCATTATACTCTACTCCGGATATCCAATTCAACATTAAACCACGCGTTAAATCATAATTAGTACGACCATCAATTAGCCAACGATCTCCATAGATTGGCCATTGACCAGAAATATCTATTGCATACTGATTTTCATATTGAACTGGATTATAAATTTGACCTGGGGTATAAGCATAATATAACAATGGTAATTGAGATTGATATGTAATACCAGCGTTCAATAACTTACCTTTTTCTGGATTATAAACTGAATTTAAACTCCAAGCATCTATAGTAGAATATGTTGTACTATACTGAAATGAACCGTTAGTTTTAAATGCAGATGACCAATTATTATTGATTTCAGCAATAGCATTTGGTCGCGGTAAAAATAATTGCGCCTGTTCAGTAGTATTACCATAAATAAAACTATTTTCAGGAGTAATAAAATAACGATAACCAATACCCCAGTTTGCATATTCAGTTCCAGAGTTAGCATCTATAAGTTTAGAATTAAAACCCATAGTCACATCATTTGCCATATTAATACGATCATAGCCTACAAATCTATTTTCACTAAATAATTGATTGATATTATAAGTTGCAGGAGCGGTATCAAATATTGGATTATTTTGTTGATTAACTGCTGGAATATATAAATAATATAATCTTGGCTCTAGAGTTTGTGAATAACTATTACCTAAGAATGAAACCGGTCTATCAAATACTAAACCAGTATCTAGAGAAGTAATTGGAATACCACGATTAATAACTGAATTAGTAGTTTGGACATTTTGAAATGGGTCAAGTTGATAATTAGTATAATTGTATCCAAATTTTGGTTTAACAAAACCCCATTGATTTTGTATTGGCATGGTTAAGCTTGGATAAATTACCGTTCTTTGTCCGGATTGTAGATTTTGTCCATTATTATTGGATAAGAAACCATTAGTAGTAAAATTTGAATATTGACTTTGTAAGTCAGCTTTAATCATAGTGCTACCAATATTTTGTGGATTTACATTAAAATTAATTTGTGGTAATGTGGCATAAATTGGTGATACACTTGGCTGATTAATTGGTTGTAGTACTTGATAACCTTGTGCTTTAATGTTTACAGTACCCCAATGCGGAGTATAATTTGCATAAAAAGCACGCTCAAGATTAATATTAGTAACGGCACTAGTTGCATTACCAAAATTAACAAAATAATTGTTATCTGAAACTGCGTTATAAGTGTAACCGACATTTAAATCTTGGGCTATAGTATGCGTGTCTTTCAATGACCAATAATATCGATTAGTTCCAGTTTGCCAATCATTAGGTAATTGTTCAGTATAAATACTACCTTGACCATTACTATTTTTATACCTAAATAAATCAGAAACCATAAAACCGTTATTTTGAAATACTTTACCTTCAAGCGTCATATCATAGTTTGGAGCCATATTCCAATAATATGGAATACCAAAGAAAGCGCCCCCAACTGGTGCCCCAGTATTAACTACGCTATTAATATAACCAATTTCAGGTACTAGAAATCCTGAGCGTCTTTGTCCTAAAGGAAACTGCATGTAAGGTATTGTCGCAACAGGTATATCGGCTGCATAAAATGTAGCTGATCTAGCTGTACCTTGGCTATCTTGATAATCAAAATTAGTTTGCTTGGATTTAATATACCAATCAGGATCGTTTGGATCACAAGAAGTAAAATAACCACTTTCAATTTGAATTTGTTTAGAGTTGAGAATTTTAATTTCTGAACCTTTACCGTACATATCACTTTCAGCGCTAAAAACGGTAGCATCATGAATAACTCCATGATCTAAATCCATATAATAATCCATCCATTTACCAGTAACCACGTTATAACTTTGACTAATCACTATGCCACCACCTGCAACAACATGTGATGTTGGTTGATTATAACTTAACCAATCAGCAGTAATAATCTGACTTTCACGATACGCAACCACATTACCATTTGCAATATGCGCTCCACTTTCTTGCCCAACAATATGATCTGCTTGCAGAACTAATGATTTTTTATCTGCTTGCACATTGTTAACAAAATCAGGTCCAGATTGTTGATACCAGTAATAATCTTTATTATCACATGCGGGGAAAGATGATTTTGGTGTTGAAACGAGATCTTCTAATTGATATGGTATAGCCCTATCCGTTATATTATCGGCATATGTATAATTACAAAACAATATTGTCAAAATAAACAATATATTGTATAAATAATGTTGCAGTTGCTGCTTCAATTTAAGTTATTACCTAAGTTAAATTTAATTATAACTACAGTTATAATTAATAATGAAAGAAGATACGAAGCATGAATTATATCATAATTAATTAGTTATTACGTTGTCTTAAAAATATCTGCACCGTCATTATTTCTATTATAAAAATGCTAAAATAAATTTATCATTATAATATTAATGATATAATAACTACGTATTCTATTCAATACTTAAATACCCTAAAAGAGGCTTTCGTGAAAAAAGAAAATAAAAAATTACCAATATTATGGGTAGCACTAATGGCTGTTATTCCTGTATCATCATATGCAACTTTAGGTGAGAGTTCAAGCAGTATAGTAACAGATAATAAAGTGCTTGGATCTACTCGTGCTTCAATATTAAAAACTCAAACAGTAAATAGCAATACTTCGATAGATGGCACAACAACTGAGTATCAGGTATCAACCATTCAAACTGCAGATAATATAACTATTAAAGAATACGTAGCTAACGGAGTAGTATTTGCAGTTAGCTGGTCTGGTGTACATAATCCAGATTTACAACAAATACTAGGTAAATATTTCCCAACATTTAAAACAGCCAAAACTACTAACTATGGATTACGCGTAAGCAAAATTTCATATGGAAATTTAGTGGTGCATATTAATGGCGTTATCGGGAATTTCCATGGAGTAGCATATGATTCATCATTATTACCATTTAAATTTAATTTACAAGATTTAAAATAGAGAGTAAGAACGTGAAAATCAATAAAACATTAGCTATAACTCTTGTCGCTTCATTAAATTTGACAGCATGTAATACTGGCGGCACAGGGCCTATACCGACGACTGGCCCAAATGTTGCTTTAGTAACAGCAGGTAGCGGTTATAATGGACAGGGCGCAAATACTCCTTATATAACAGTTACTGTATGTATCCCAAATACTCAAACATGTCAAACGATTGATTCGATATTACTCGATACTGGTTCGGTTGGGCTCAAGATTAATCAATCTCAAATTAGTATAGCACTACCGTCAATTCTACAAACTGGAACTAATTTCCCATATGCAGTTTGTAATTTATATGGTAGCGGTTATGCTTTTGCTACTGCAAACTATGCAGATGTATATATTTCAGGTGAAAAAGCTACTAATATACCGATACAGATAATTAATGATGGTAATCAATCTAATGTTCCAACTAGTTGCAGCAACCAAGGTCCACAAATTCTGTTTTTAAATAGTGGCGCTAAAGGAATTATAGGAATCAATCCAATTGTTAATCTTGCCAATAGTACTAATTATACTTACGTGCTAAATAATGGAAGTTATATAGAGTCAACTAGCGGTATACCGGTACCGTATCTAAATGTTAATCCAGTTGGGTATTTTGAATCTGATAACAATGGCGAAATTATTTCTCTACCAGCAGCAACCAATAATAGTAATACAAATCTTTTTGGGACAATAACATTCGGGTTAAATACAGAAAGTAATAATAACATTCCTGCTAATATTAAAAGCGTTTTAGGTGATCCAAATGATTTTATTGGCGAATTTCAAGCAACTACACAAGCAACTACATATAGTGCGATGTTTGATAGTGGTACTAATGTTTGGTTATTTTATGACACATCAATTGCGCCTTGTTCTGATGGGAGTGGTAATTACTGCCCTAGCGGTGGTAGTGCAACTTGGCAATCAACAATAAGTAACTATAATGGCGGCAACTCAATTACAATTGATGCAACAATTCAAACTCCTGCTAATAATTCAATAATGCCATTTTGGGGCGTTCAGGACTCAAGTGGAATACTTTACGGTTTACCATTTTATTATGGTAAAAACGTTTATCTTGGTTTTGTAGGTTCTAAAACCTCTATGGGAGCTGGTCCAACTTGGGGATACCAGTAATTAACTATTAAAAACAAAATGTAAATATGAGATATTGGTATAAATAATGAATAAAATTTTACATACTAAAACGATAGAAATATTATGGGATGATATGGATGGATATTACCATGTCAATAATGCTAAATATTTCACTTATATGCAGGAATGTCGTTTTGACTGGTTAAAAATACACGATGTAAAGTATTCACCAACCACACGTGCACCAGTTTTAAGTAGTACGAAATGTAAGTTTATCAGACCTATTGTATACCCAGCAACAATTAATATTGATATGTACTTAATCAATCGTAACGGTAAAAAAATCACCTTTAGGCATACTATTTACGCTACTAATAATCCAGAGCATATTTATGCTATTGGTGAAGCTGATGTCGTATGGTTTGATTTTGTTAATCAAAAAAGTATCTTTGAACCAGAAGAGTATGCATCAATATATAATAAATAGGTAAGCAACACATGCGCAATGATCGTAAATATAATCAACTACGTGAAGTAAAAATAACTCGTAACTATACTAAATATGCTGAGGGCTCGGTATTAATAGAATTTGGCAACACTAAAGTATTATGTAATGCCAGCGTTGAAGAGAAAGTACCACAGTTTTTACATGGAAAATCTCAAGGCTGGATTCATGCCGAATATAATATGTTGCCACGAGCAACTCACCATAGAACACAACGTGACTTGGTTCAAGGTAAGATTAATTCGCGTAGCCAAGAAATATCTAGACTAATTGGACGTAGCCTGCGCGCTTGTATTGACTTATGTAAACTTGGTGAAAGGCAAATAATAATTGATTGTGATGTTATTCAAGCTGATGGAGGGACTAGAACTGCGAGTATAACTGGTGCATATGTTGCATTACATGATGCAATTAATAATTTAATTGAACGTAAATTAATTAATAATTCACCAATTAAATATCAATTAGCTGCCGTTTCTGTTGGTATTTATAATCATGAAACACTACTTGATCTTGATTATAATGAAGATAGTCAATGTGAAAGTGATATTAATGTAGTAATGCTTGATAACTTAGAGATTGTAGAAATTCAAGGTACAGCCGAAGGTCTAGCATTTAGTCGTCAGGAATTAAATAATCTATTAGATCTAGCTGAAATTGGTATTAAAGAACTACTAAAAAAACAAACTCTAGCACTTCAAAGCTAGAGAAAAAATTAGCGCGTATTTGATGCTATATATTAGTAGCTGCAAATAAAATCTAATACTTCTTTCGCGTGATTTTCTACAGTTACTTTGCGCCATTCTTTGATAATGTTACGTTTAATATCAATAATAAACGTACTTCTTTCAATTCCACGAACAGGCTTACCATACATTGTTTTATCTTTCATAACTCCAAACATATTACATACTATTTCATCTGGATCGGCTAATAATTGATGGTTTAATTCATGTTTCTGTTTAAAATTACAATGCGTTGTATGTTTATCGCGTGATATTCCAAGAACTTCATAACCTAATTGCACAAATTCTGGATAAAGACGACTAAAATCATGATTTTCAATTGTACAGCCTGGAGTATTATCTCGTGGATAGAAAAATAATACTAACGGTTTGTTTAATTCGCTAAGTTTAAATACACCACCGCTAGTAATTGGTAATTCAAAATTCATATGCTTTCCTTGTTATGATTTGAGTACATTTTATTTCTCAGTTGTTTTACTTCAGTTATATTTTCTAACATTTTTATTGTATTATTATGACTAATCTCTTGATGATATTTTTCTAGTCGTGAACAAATTGTTCTAATTTCTGGAAAACCTAAGCTTAGATTGTACCACGCCTGATAAAACAAATACATAAACGGATTATCTGTAATTAGTAATTGATGATGTTTGCTTAGTAAATTTTCTAATACCTGACATTTAGCTTGCACCACATTTTGATTTTCAATACGCTGTTCAATAGTTAAGGTAATCCTTCCTAAACTAGCTAAAAACAAATTACGCGCATCTTTAATTATCGAGCCAGATAACAGACACCACAAAGTGCGAATTATTGACTTAGCATAACTATCCTTAGGAAACAAACTAAGATTAGGATTACTATCTTCTAGATACTCAATAATAGCAGTGGATTCAAAAATTGGCTGTTTATCTTCAACTACTAACAATGGTATTTGTCCCATTGGGTTCATAGCCAAATATTCTGGAGCTTTTTGTTCTTTTTGATTGAGATCTATATTTTTATAAATAAATTGTAATTGTTTATAGGTCATGCCTGCATATACCATATAACTATACGGAGATCTAAAGTTACCAAATAATGTATATTGCATAATTATATTTCCTATTACCAAATTAATTACATGCCCATGCCGCCACCTGGCAGTAAATGTTTAAAATTTTGTATTATGTTCGCTATTTTGCCACCTTTGCCGAATTTTTTCATCATCATATTAACTTGCTCATATTGCTTCAAAAGCTGATTAACTTCTTGTACAGTAGTGCCGCTACCAGCTGCAATACGACGCTTGCGTGAAGCTTTCAGTATATCTGGATGTCGCCTTTCTTGAGTAGTCATAGAGTTAATAATAGCTATAGTTCGATTGATTTTTTTATTGTCTATCGCACCAGATGGGATTTTCTTTGAAACATTTTCTGGCAACTTTTCTAATACCTTATTTACATCACCCATCTTAGTGATACCGATAAACTGTTGCTTAAAATCTTCTAAATCAAATCTTTTACCCTTTTTAAGTTTCTCCATAAGATGTTGAGCTTCAGTTTCGCTAATCGATTTTTTTACATCATCAATTAAAGATAATCCGTTTATGTATTTGTTTTA
>DAHXMX010000139.1 GCA_027371515.1 Neisseriaceae bacterium | reverse complement strand
TCAATAACAGGACCTACATCAGTAGCCAAATTCTGCGAGTTACCAACACGTAAATCATTCATTGCACCTTTTAACATATTTAATACTTTATCTGCAATATCAGCTTGTAAATACAATACTCGCAATGCAGAACAACGCTGCCCTGCGATATCAAAACCAGAGGTTAACACATCGGTTACAACTTGCTCAGGTAATGCACTAGAATCTACAATCATAGCATTTTGACCACCAGTTTCAGCTATTAATACAGAATCAAAATTTTTGACACTTAAATTTTTATTAATAGTTTGAGCAACTTCAGTTGAACCAGTAAAAATAACTCCCTTTATATCATGATGTTCAGTTAATTTATTGCCAATTACACTACCAGAACCAGGAATGAATTGCAATACATTTCTTGGCATCCCAGCTTTATAAAACAACTCGACAGCATAAAAAGCAACCAAACTTGTTTGATATGATGGTTTAGCAATAACAGCATTACCAGCAGCTAAACAACTACTAATCTCACCCATAAAAATTGCTAATGGAAAATTCCATGGACTAATGCATACCAATACTCCACGCGCTTTATGAGTCTCATTATCAAACTCACGCTCTACTTGTGCACCATAATAACGACAAAAATCAACTGCCTCTCGCACCTCAGCAATAGCATTATTTAAAGTTTTACCAGCTTCACGTACCAACAGATTTAACAACTCATAATAATTTTCTTCCATCAAATCAGCCATATTTAATAATATCCGCGCTCTTTCACTTGGTTTGGTTTGTGACCAAATTTTAAACCCATCTTGAGCTTGTTTTACTGCAAAATTAATATCATCATCTGTACCCTTAATTACATAACCTACTTTATCTAGCAGATTACCAGGACTAAAAACAATATTTTTTTCACGTTCTTTAGGTATTTCCATATCATAAATTAATGGATATGCATTAAACTCTTTTTCAGAATATTTATTTAAAACAAGTTGCAATTTATTTAATTGAATTTCATCTGTTAAATCTAGTCCTTTAGAATTTAATCTATTATTTGGATATATATACGCTGGTTTAGTAAAGTATGGATTTGACTTACCTTGTGCTTTTTTTGATAATTCGATTGGTGATTTTACTAAATCTTCAATTGGGTATTCCTTATCTACAATTTGATGTACAAAAGATGAATTAGCACCATTTTCAAGTAAACGACGTACTAAATATGCTAACAATGTATCATAAGTACCAACAGGCGCATATACTCTACAGCTAATATTTAAATTATTTTGACCAACTACGTTATCATATAAAGTTTCACCCATACCGTATAAACATTGAAATTCATATTTTTTACCCTCACCCATAAAATAAATCATAGCTAAACTATGAGCATTATGCGTTGCAAATAACGGATAAATATTATTTTGATAATCAAAAAGTTTTTGGGCACAAGCTAAATATGATAAATCAGTATAAAATTTACGAGTAAATACTGGGTAATCTGTCTGTCCTTCAACTTGACATTTTTTAATTTCACTATCCCAATAAGCACCTTTAACTAAACGCACCATTAATTTCATATTAGCTGATGATGCTAAAAAATTAACATAATCAATCACATATATTGCACGTTTTTGATATGCTTGAATCACAAATCCAATACCATCAAATCCTTGCAGATCTTTATCATTTAATAACATTTCTAATAAATCAAGTGATATTTCAAGACGTTCAGTTTCCTCTGCATCAATAAACAACCCTATATTGTATTCCTTAGCTAATAAACATAATTGTTTTAATTTAGGATATAATTCACTAATCACACGATGATACTGAGCTCTTGAATAACGTGGATGAATAGCAGATAATTTAACTGAAATACCAGGCCCGCTATGAACATCAAGTCCTTTATTAACCTTACCAACAGCATGTATAGCATCAATATAGCTTTGCATATAGCGACTAGCATCTTCATCATTCATTGCTGCTTCACCAAGCATATCATATGAAAATTTATAACCTTTTTTCTCTTTATTGACTGCAGCTTGCAATGCAGACTGAATACTCTCTCCCATAACAAACTGTTTTCCCATAAAACGTACTGCAGCTGACATAGCCTTTCTAATTAATGGCTCACCACCTTTAGCTACAACTTTAAGCAATACGCTAGACAATCTACTACTTGATAATGATTTAATAAGTTTACCGGTAATTAATAGCCCCCAGCTAGTAGCATTAACAAATATACTCTCCGTATTAGTATGATTATCCCAATTCCCACTACTAATTTTGTCTTTAATCAATTTATCCTGTGTGATTTTATCTGGAATACGTAATAAGCTTTCAGCTAAACACATTAGAGCAATACCTTCATTAGTCGAAAGTTTAAACTCCTGCATCAAAGCATCAACACCATGACCTTTTATTCTATTATTACGAACCTTAGATATTAAACCATATGCTAAATCGGCAGCTTTTTTAGTATCTGCGTCACTTATTGATAAGCTATCTAATAGTTTATTTACCAATTCATGTTCACTACAACGATAATTTTTAGTCACCTGATTTTTTAATTCATTATGAGTTTTAATATATAGGTTAAACATCATATAATCTCCGATATAGGTTAAACATCATATAATCTCCGTAATAATTATTAACATAGTAATTATAACATATTTTAAGCTATAAGTTTAGCCGTCGTATTATACACGGTGTACCAAATCACATTGAAACATTGGAATTATTGCCACTGGAGATTAAATTACTTTAGAAAATTTCTTTTTATCTTGATTTTGACGATAATATTTATCAAAAACCACAGCTATATTACGAATTAAAAATCTTCCGGTATCAGATACTGTAAATCCATTGGCATGAAGATTAATTAAGCCTAAATCAGCAA
>DAHXMX010000138.1 GCA_027371515.1 Neisseriaceae bacterium | reverse complement strand
TAGTATAGTAAGTAAAGATCATAATGCAATTACGATTACACTTACTGAAAAAAAGACGATGCAACAATTTATTGTACTGATAGCAGGAATTAAAACAGAAATTGTAGCGAATGCTATAATAGTGCTATTAAGCTTAAGAGCTTGATTATTGATGCGTTTAATTTCTGAGAATGTGTTAGTGGATAGGGTAAGTAAGTGAAAATTTTAGCTATTAAAAGTAAATTATTATGGCTTTGCAGTGCACCATTGTTATTCATTGTGTTTGCACTAATTACTGCGTTGTACATGTTGCTGAATTTATATACTGGTAGAATTGAAAATCTTGGTAATTATCAGATATTTGTAAATTCGTTCACACATCTTATCAACTATAAAAATTTGTATATGACATTTAATGATGGACTTGATTTATATAAATATAGTCCAACTTTTGCTTTATTTATGGGTTTATTTTCTTGGATGCCTAATTATATTGGTCTTTTATTTTGGCATGTTTTTAATTTATTAATATTGTATGTTGCTGTTAAGAATATTGAAACTAATTACAATAAAATTATTTTCTACTGTTTTATTCTAATAACGAGCTGGGGTTCTTTTCAATCTTCTCAGATAAATGCAATGATGGGAGGGTTAATATATTTATTCGGTATATGCATTTATGAGCAAAAACTAAAGTTAGCTGCTTTTTTATTAGCCATATTAGGTTTTATTAAGATTTATGGTTGTTTTGCAATTATTTTATTAATAATAGTTAAAGACAATAAGATGAAGTTTTTATTATATTATTTGGGTTATTGTATACTTTTGTTTTTATTACCATTAACTGTTGTAAATTTTCATCAATTATTACAATTATATCTTGATTGGTGGGATTTATTACGTAATGACAGCCATTCATATGGTTTAAGTGTAATTGGAGCATATGCACAATTCCTGCCTGTGGGTCGTTATGGAGTAACTATTATTAATTTATTGGGTCTAATATATGTGCTTGGTATACTTGTAAGAGTTGCTAAATCAAATATTATAATATCAAAAACACTACTTTATAAGGTTATATCATTACTTATGTTGTGGATGGTGATATTTAATCATAAAGCAGAGCCACAAACTTATATTTTGGCTTATATAGGAGTTGCAATTTGGTTTTTTACTAATAAAGAAAATTCTATTCTTAACGATATCTTAATTTTCATCATATTTGTTGTTGATTTATTAAGTGATACTCGATTAGCTTCACATGATGTTAAAATCTATTTAAGTTCACATGCTATTGAAGCAATTGTATGTTTCCCAGTATGGTTAACAATCGGATTTGATATTTTAAAATATGTATCTAACAAAGCTATAAATACACAACAGTAGCTATTTAAAAGGTTTTGCTGACAGATACCAGTAATAACGCGGCTTGGTTATTTTGCCAATAAGAGTCTGGGCTTAGTGTTGGATATCGCTGTAAATTAATTTAGCATCAACTTAAACAGGGTTTATCAGTTAATTTATTGTACTGATAGCAGAAATTAAAACAGAAATTGTAGCGAATAATGCTATAATATCGCTATTAAAAATTCAGTAATCACGAGTTGATAACAAACAAATTAGGCTGTGGTATTTATTTTATCAAATTATAGTTGGTAATTATTTGGCTTGAATTTGGCGATGTTTTACATAAAATACTGCGGAAAAAATTTCCACATGAGATGGTAGTATTGCATGATTTTAATATAAACCTAAATATTAAGACGCGTGGTGGATGTCAATAAATAAACTGTGCAATACAATTTACTGTTTTAACTTATAAAGGTTATATCAATGCAAACAGAAAAAATGATAGGAGCTAGTGCAATAATTAAGTCTCTGGTTCATTTAGGTGTAACTAAGATTTTTGGTTATCCAGGTGGTGCAATTATGCCAACGTATGATGCATTATTTGGTGAAACTAGTATTCAACATGTTTTAGTGCGTCATGAGCAAGGTGCTATTTTGGCTGCTGAAGGATACGCTCGTGTTAGTGGTAAAGTTGGTGTATGTATTGCAACATCAGGTCCAGGTGCTACTAATTTGGTAACTGGTATTACTGATGCTATGTTAGATTCAGTGCCTATTGTATGTATTACTGGTCAAGTATTAAGTTCTTTAATTGGTACAGATGCATTTCAAGAGGCTGATATTATGGGTATGACCGTTCCCATTACTAAGTGGAATTATCAAATAAGTAATCCGCAAGAAATACCATATATTCTTGCTAAAGCATTTCATGTGGCACAAAGTGGAAGACCGGGTCCTGTATTAATTGATATTACTAAAGATGCACAAAATTTAGAGATGAATTTTGATCCACAAATCATGAATCAGTTTTTATTAAATAAGCAAGATATACCTGATATTAAATATGAGCAAGCTGCACAATTAATTAATGCAGCAAAAAGGCCATATATATTTGCAGGACATGGGGTTACTATTGCTGGGGCGCAAGCTGAATTAGTGCGATTTGCTGAAAAAACTGGCATTCCAGTTGCATGTACATTGCATGGTTTATCAACTATTGATATGGAGCATCCATTATATGTAGGTATGTTAGGTATGCATGGTAATTATGGCCCTAATATATTAACCAATGAAGCAGATTTAATTATTGCTATCGGTATGCGTTTTGATGATAGAGTAACTGGCAGCTTAACAAATTATGCTACAAAAGCAAAAATTATTCATATAGATATAGATAAAGCTGAATTACATAAAAACATAATAGCAAATGTAGCAATTTGTGGTGATGCTAAATTGGTTTTATTAGTAGTTATCTCATTATGAATAATCTTATCATATTCTATTTTATAGCAATCTTTAAAACGATTAATCCAATCAGTATGCACACTAGGCATAACATGTTTATATA
>DAHXMX010000137.1 GCA_027371515.1 Neisseriaceae bacterium | reverse complement strand
CTAAGTATTTAAGAATGTATAACTACGGCGTAGAGAGTTATGTATTATCTTATCCGGATCGTTATTCCTATGGTATGCGTTGTGTATTTGCTTCTAATTCTTTTGCTGCTTACAATGTACGTAAAGTTATGCAGCTAGGAGGATTCCCTGAAAAGATTATTTTAGGTGAGGATGTATTTATATTTGCTAAGCTTTTAATTGCTGGATACAAAGTTCAGTATGTTGCAAATAGTTTGTGCTACCATTCACATAATTATAATATAATTGACGAGTTTAGACGTTATTTTGATATTGGGGTATTTCATCGGACAAATCTATGGATTATAGAACATTTTAATGGTGTAGAATCTGATGGATTTAATTATATTTTATCTGAGTTTAAGTATGTAATTCGTCATAAACCTTTTAAAATACATCTTTCAATTATTAAGAATTTAGCTAAATATATTGGATACAAGTTTGGTCATAATTATTTATTCCTAAGTAAAAAAATGTGTCGTAAATTAAGTATGAATAAATACTATTGGGATAATGAGCATAGCGTGTAGTGTTTAGCATATTGATAAAAACTATTAACTTGATTATCAATCCATTGTTGATTCATTTTAAGTTCTTTTGCCATAATTTCTGCAACTAATCTTGATGATTCTATAGCTGCTTGTGCATTTAAATATAATGCACGTGTTCTACGCGCTAATACATCTTCAATTGTTATTGCTTTTTCATAGCGTACTTGATAGATAACTTCAGCTATATAATAGGGTAATGCAGGATGAATTAAGTCAAAATTATTTATTTCAGTTTGAATGGTTATTATTTTAATTGATTCAGTACCATATACTGACAATGGATAATCAAGCTTATCATGTGTTGCGTCAACTAACATGGTGTTTTTAGTAACCGATCTACTAGGTAGTAGTAAATTATGTTTAATTGCAAAATTTATAGCATCCTCACCCATTTTGCGGTATATGGTCCATTTACCACCTAATATGGTAATTATGCCACTATCAGAATATAGAATTTTATGTTTTCTTGATATTTTAGCGTTGTTTTTAGCGTTAGCTGTTTTTACTAATGGCCTTATACCTGTAAATATTGATTTAATGTCTTTATGAGTAATTATTTTATTAGTATATTGATTTAAAGTCTCAAGGATAAAATTAACCTCATCGTTTGTTGCAGTAGGCTCTATTACTGGCTTATCTAATTTGATATCTGTGGTACCAACTAAGGACACTCCTTGCCATGGTAAAATAAAGATAATTCTACCATCTGGTGTTTTAGGGATTACTACTGCATGTTGTGATGGGAATAATTGATGTTCAAAAACTAAATGTGTACCTTGTGTTGCGATAATATTGTTATGCTTTATTTGTGGGTTATCTAGATTAAGTATTGCATCACTAAATGCTCCAGTTGCATTAATAATTACCTTAGCATGATATATTTGTTCTTGATTAGTTAATTTATTAAATACTTTAACACCAATTGCACGATTATTATCTTTGATAATGTCAACTACTTTATGATAATTATAAGCATGTCCGCCTTTTTGTTCAAATGTTTTGATTAATGAGATCAACATTCGTGTATCATCAAATTGACCATCATAATAAATAGCACCTCCTATTAGATTTTTTTGTTTTATATTAGGTACTTGGTTAATTATTTCTTGCTTAGATAATAATCTAATTTTACCAATTTTTTTACAACCAGATAAAAATTGATATGAATTAATAGCTATTAAATAAGCTAATTTTTCACGCCAAGTATAAAATGGTACTAAGTAGCTTTGTTCATGTGCTAAATGTGGAGCATTTTTAATGAAGTAATGTCGTTCTGTTAATCCTTCATATATTAAATGAAAATCTAGATTGGCTAAATAGCGTAACCCTCCATGCACTAGTTTAGTAGATTTAGATGATGTACCGCTACCAAAGTCATATTCTTCAAATAAAATTGTCTTATATTTACGTGTTATAGATTCAACCGCTACACCAGCACCAGTTGCACCACCACCAATAATAATTACATCATATTTTTTTATCATTTATTTTGCCCAGTTAAGGCTATGTTCAATTCCTTTATGCCATAACTCCAATAAATTAGCACGTTTACTTTCATTTATTTGCGGTTCAAAAGTACGATCTAATTGCCATATGCTTTCTAATTCATCAGTTGATTGCCAAAATTTAACTGCAAGACCAGCTAAATACGCTACTCCTAATGCTGTTAATTCTAAGCATTTTGGTCGTTCAACACATACATCAAGTAAATCAGCTTGAAATTGCATTAAAAAATTATTACTACATGCACCGCCATCAACACGTAATACTGATAATTTAATATTTGCATCATCTTCCATTGCTTTTATTAAGTCATATACTTGAAATGCAATTGATTCAATTGCAGCACGAGCAATATGTGCTCCGGTAGTGCCACGAGTAATTCCAAAAATTGCACCACGTGCATATTGATCCCAATATGGAGCCCCAAGACCTGTAAATGCTGGTACCATATATACTCCACCATTATCTGGAACACTTGTGGCTAATAGTTCAATTTCTTTGGATTCTTTGATTAGATTTAATCCATCACGCACCCATTGTGTTACAGCACCACCAATAAATACACTTCCTTCTAAGCAATATTGGCGATTATTTTTTGTATTCCAACCAATTGTTGTGAGTAGGTTATTATGTGATTTAAGTGGATTTCTACCAGTATTCATTAATAAAAAACAACCAGTTCCATAGGTGTTTTTAATCATACCAGGCTTTAGACATAAATTACCAAAAGTTGCTGCTTGTTGATCACCGCAAATACCTGCAATTGGTATGCGTACACCAAATAGTCCAGAACTAGCCTCACCAATTATTCCAGAAGATGGAACTACTTTTGGCAGTATGCTATCAGGGATATTTA
>DAHXMX010000136.1 GCA_027371515.1 Neisseriaceae bacterium | reverse complement strand
GTTAATACAGCAAATTTATTACCCTCAAGAATTAATCCCATAGCTACGCCAGCAACATGATCTTTAAGTGGCACGTATGTATACAATGAAGATTAATCCAGAAAAGATTAAAGATGTTATTGGTAAAGGCGGATCAGTTATTAAATCAATTATCGCTGAAACTGGTGCTACTATTGATATTAACGAAGAAGGAGTAGTAACAATTGCTTGTGCTAAAAAAGAAGGCTCAGAAAAAGCACGTTTGATTATTGAAAATATTATTGCTGAGGCTAAATTAGGTGAAGTATATGATGGTAAAGTAACTCGTATTTTAGATCGTAATATGGGTGCTATGGTTGCTATTTTAGGTTCCCGTGAAGGGTTTGTACATGTGTCACAGATTGCTCATGAAAGAGTTGATGATGTGCGCAAGTATTTAACTGAAGGTCAGGAAGTTAAAGTTAAAGTTGTTGAGTTCGATGATAGAGGTCGTATGAGATTATCTATTAAGGCTGTTTCAATGTCTGATGGTAATCAATCACAACCACAAATTGATACAGAGTAACTTTAGGTTAAATATAGTATAATATAATAAATTTTAATCTAATGGGCGATAATTCCTTAATCTCAACGGGTATTAAGTTTGAGTAAATGGGTGATAAATCGCCCAAAATAAATTCAGTTGTGATATATCCTACAAGATATTTTTTACAAATAATGTCCAGTTTGCTGTGTAATTGTTATATCGATTTTTAGATTATATGTTGTATATTTAGAGGTACCTAATATTAAAAATGTTGCTTTATTTATTGAGGATTATTTTCTTAATAATAAAATATTTACTAGGGATGATCATGCATATAATGTTGGGGATTTTTCATATCAGCAGATCTTATTAAAAAAGACATTTTTAGAACATAATATTAATTTAAGTACATATGATCTGATACATCCTATGGATTGTGAAGTTGCTATATATTATAATTATCTTAAGATAAATTATAATTATAAACCGGTTAAGAAATATCTTTTTATGTGGGAACCTATATCGGTACAACCTATTTTATATGATAAATCTTATCATAAGCATTTTGATAAGATTTTTACCTTTGCGGATGATTTAGTTGATAATAAAAAATATTTTAAAATAAATTATGCGTATTTAATTCCAAATTGTATACCAAAGGATTTATCTAAAAAAGAACATTTTTGTGTATTAATTGCTGGTAATAAAACTTCAAGAAATAAATTAGAATTATATTCACAGAGAATAAAAACTATTCGTTGGTTTGAAAAAAATCATATAGAAAGTTTTGATCTTTATGGTATTGGATGGGACAAATATATACCACATAATTATGTAATGAGTGGATTATATAAAAAGTCTCCTAAATGGTTACGTTCTTTGGTGGATAAATTTTTTAATCTACCATATAAATCATATAAGGGTGAAATTAAATATAAGTATGAAGTATTAGTAAAATATAAATTTTCAATTTGTTATGAAAATATAAGAGATATAAATGGGTATATTACTGAGAAGATTTTTCACTGTTTTTTTGCTGGTTGTGTTCCGGTTTATTGGGGTGCTAGTAATATAGAAAAATATATTCCAAGTAATTGTTTTATAGATAGAAGAAAATTTCAGAATCATGAAAGCTTATATGATTATTTGATAAATATGAGTGAACGAGAATATATTACCTATTTAGATAATATTGAAAATTATTTAAATAGTACTAAAGTATCACCTTTTAGTGCTGATGTTTTCGTGCAAGATGTAATAAAAAAAATTCTACATGAAAAATAATTTTTTACGTAATGTGATGTATGGATATGTCAGTATTTTTATTACATCATTATTAAGTTTTATTTCTGTCCCGCTATCATTAAAATATTTTGGGCAAGAGCTATACGGATTATTTGCTATTACAAATGACACATTGGCTTATATAGCTTTATTTAATTTTGGCATACCATTGGCAGCATCTATTATATTTGTAAAGCTCAAGGATTATAATAATCAAAAATTAATCTTAAAAAAAGCATTAGTAATATTGATATTGATTAGTATTTTGCTATTATTTTTAGTTTTTTTAATAAAATCTATATTTCCAAATTGGATTTATTTTATCGGGAAAATATCTAATAATATCGTTCCAATTGCAAAGTCATTTATTATTATTAGTATTATTTTTTATTTGGTTAAATTACCCTTTACGTTATTTGGTCAGTTATTAATCTTTATGAATAAAGTATATTTATCTAAATTAATAGATACTATATCCGCATTTGTTGTGTTTTTATGTTTAATCTTAGTTATTTATCTTAAATGGAATATTCTTCATTATGCAGTTTTAACTGGGTTATCTTCATTAATAGCTTTAATAATAACAGTATTTCTTTTTTTACAAGATTGGAAAGGTACACAGCTTGAGTATGATTATGATGAGTCTCAAAATGTAAGTTATAAACATTTATTTAGTAGTAGTTTTTATTTTTTTTTAAATGGTATTAGTGTGTTATTAATTTGGAATACAGATAATTTAATTATTAGTCATTATTTGGGATTAAGGATGGTTGCTAAATACTCATTATTATTTAAATTTTTTATGATTATTTTTATGTTAATAAATCAAATAATGAATGCTATTAATCCGTTATATCCTAAATATTATAAAGATAATCAATTAAATATATTACGTGATTTATTTCAATTATCCAGTATGGTATTGACGATTATTGGTGGACTTATTTTATTAGTTATTTATGGGTTTTTTGAAAATTTTGTTTATCTTTGGACTAATAATTCAGCTATATATATTGGCGATGGTGCCTGTTTAGTAATTGGTCTGTATTGCTATTTTTTATGTTTTACAATTGTTCCATATTCAGCGTTAGTAGTGTTAGATTTTTTGAAAAAAATTTATCATATAGTTTTTTTAGAAGCGTTATTGAATATTATATTATCTATATTTTT
>DAHXMX010000135.1 GCA_027371515.1 Neisseriaceae bacterium | reverse complement strand
AAAATTAATGAAAACTCTCAAATCGGAAAATGGGAAATTAAAGAGACTTGAATCCACAATGGAAGAGTTCTTGGGAAGAGGCCCGGACTGGGATGGGTTTGATCCGCTTAAAATAATTAAGTTGAAATAAAAATTCCAGAAATGATTACTGCGAGTGATTTGGCGCATGCAATGTCTATTAAAGTATCTGAAGTTATCAAGTATTTAATGAAAATGGGCGTAATGGCAACGATTAATCAATCATTAGATCAAGATACCGCGGCATTGGTTGTTGAGGAGTTTGGTCATATTGCTGTATTAATTAATGAAAATGAGCATGATGTATATTTAGAAGATGTAATTAAAAATAACAGTGGTGAATTGGTAGTTCGTGCACCAATTGTTACCGTTATGGGGCATGTTGACCATGGTAAAACTTCATTGCTTGATTATATCAGATCAACTAAGGTAGTTGCTAAAGAAGCTGGTGGTATTACTCAGCATATTGGTGCTTATCATGTAGATACAGGTCATGGAATAGTAACGTTTTTAGATACGCCTGGTCATGAAGCGTTTACTCAATTACGTGCGCGTGGTGCTAAATTGACAGATATTGTTATTTTAGTAGTGGCATCTGATGATGGTGTAATGCCGCAAACAATTGAGGCGATTCATCATGCTAAAGCTGCAGGGGTTCCGATTGTTGTTGCAATTAATAAAATGGATAAATCAGGTGCTAATCCTGATCGTGTGAAGCAAGAATTAATTCAATATGAAGTAATACCTGAGGATTGGGGTGGAGATGTAATGTGTGTTTTGATATCTGCTTTAACTGGACAAGGTATTGATAGTTTGATTGATGCAGTATTGTTACAAGCTGAAGTTTTAGAACTTCGAGCGCCAGTAAATACACCAGCAAAGGCGGTAGTAATTGAATCTCGTTTAGATAAAGGACGTGGATCGGTAGTGACAGTGTTAATTCAAAGTGGAACATTACATAAAGGTGATATGGTGTTAGCAGGCACTACTTATGGACGAGTTCGTGCAATGATTAATGAGCGCGGAGAGCAGGTGCAAAGTGCTGGACCTTCTATGCCGGTTGAGTTGTTAGGATTAACTGATATTCCAGCTGCTGGTGATGATATGATTGTGGTGAGTGATGAACGAAAAGCGCGTGAAATAGCTTCCTTTAGGCAAGATAAACAACGTCAAGAAAAAATAGCGCGTCAACAATCTACTAAACTAGATAATTTGTTTTCAGGTATTGCTGAAGGTGAGGTCAAAACCTTACCAGTTGTTATTAAATCAGATGTACAAGGTTCATTTGAAGCAATTACAAATTCATTAGAACGTTTATCTACTGATGAAATTAAAGTACAGGTAATCCATGCTGCTGTTGGTGGTATTAATGAATCTGATATTAATTTAGCAGTTGCATCCGGTGCTATTGTAATTGGTTTTAATTCTCGTGCCGATAGTAATGCAAAAAAACTAGCAGAAAATAATGGTGTAGAGATTAGATATTATAATATTATTTATGAAATTATTGATGATGTAAAAGCCGCTATGACAGGAATGTTATCTCCTGTGCATCAAGAGTCTATTATTGGTAATGTGTCTGTGCGTCAATTATTTAGTGTTGGTAAAACTGTTATTGCAGGTTGTATGGTTACAGATGGGGTTATTAGACGTAATTCGAAAGTTCGTGTTATTCGTGATAGTTTGGTAATTCATAGCGGTGAGCTTAGTTCGTTAAAACGTTTTAAAGATGATGTTAAAGAAGTAAAAAATGGTTATGAATGTGGATTATCAATTAGTGATTATAATGATTTAAAAGAAGGCGATATTATTGAGGTATTTGAAATTGTTGAAGTGAAGCGCATTATTTAAATATGCTTAAAATATATTTATTTAAGATTAAGAATTTGGTGATTTTATTATTACCTCTATTCTTACTTAGTTGTGCTACTTTTTTTGGTAACAATAATCATCATGTAAAAATAAATTCAACACCTGCTGGTGCTAGTGTTTATATGGATAATGTATATTATGGTAAAACACCTATGACTATTGTCGTTCCACGTGTTGAATATGATGATATAATGTTAGTAGTTAAGAAAGATGGTTATCAAGATACTAATGTTATGGTTGGCACTCAATTCCAAAATGTTGGATATTGGAATTTTATAGTTTTGCCATCATTTTTGTTTGATTTTGCAACTGGCTGTATGTTTGAAGTTAAGCCCGGTGAATATCAAGTTAATATGGTACCACTTGCTGTGAGTGAATCTCATATTATGCATAATGAATCGAGCACGACATTATTAAATATTAGTTCAGCAATTGAGAGTAAAAAATAATGAGAAAATATAGTCATAAAAGGTCAGATAGAATTGCTGACCAAATTCATAAAGATATAGTAAATATATTACGTAAAGAAATAAAAGATCCACGTATTAATTGGGTAACAATTAGTGAGGTGGTAGTAAATAGTGATAATACATGGGCAACTATCTACTGGACTGTGCTTAATAAGGGTGATAAAGAAGCAGTAATGCTTGGTTTAGAAAAAGCTCGGGGATTTATTCGTTCTCAATTATCTAAAGGATTTCAGACTTATACTATCCCTAATATTAAGTTTGTTTATGATGAGTCGTTAGAACGTGCAAGTAAAATTGAAGCGTTAATTAATACTGTGAAATAGAGTTTTTTATAATCCGTTATTTAATTGTTAAAGAGGTAATTTTAAAACGAGGTCTAATGAATAAAAGCAATATAAGTGGGGTATTATTACTAGATAAGCCATATGGTTTATCTAGTAATCAAGCATTGCAAAAGGTGAAGCGTATTTTTAATGCAGCAAAAGCTGGTCATACTGGTACATTAGATCCTATTGCCACAGGTTTATTACCTATTTGTTTTGGTGAGGCAAGTAAATATACTAGCTATTTATTAGATGGAAATAAAGAATATATTGCTACT
>DAHXMX010000134.1 GCA_027371515.1 Neisseriaceae bacterium | reverse complement strand
GATCAAAAGCATACAATATACCGTCTTCTGATAAAGCATAAACATTGGCTGTATCAATTAATATTCCATAACTACTACTAAATGGTCTACTCCACATTATATTGCTACTCATAGCATCAATACAACCAATCTTGCCATTAAATGTAACTACACATACCTCTTTACCATCAATACTTGGACGCGCACTAACATCAGTTAATTTATCTAAATCAGTTGCACCTTCAGGAACTGCTATATAAGTCTCCCAAATAGTCGTTCCATTTTGCAAATTCACTAATATAACACGCCCACCTGGCTGACCAATTAAAACAACCTCACTGCCAACAACTTGAAAAGTATTATATGTCCTTAGTGTTAATGGTGGAACTTGCTTAAAATATACCCACACTAAATTACCATTACTAGCATCAAAAGCTAAAACCTGAGCATCATTGGTTCTAACTATAATAAAACCACCTCCATATTGTGGAGCTTCTATAGAAACAGTAGGTAATTGAGTTTGCCAATTAATCTTCCCATTTACCTTATCAACCGATAACAAATAACCATCTTCAGTAGTAACAAAAATTGAGTCATTAGATGTTGCAGTACCACTAGATAATTTACGCTTTAATTTAAACTTACTTATTATATCGCCATCAGTTTTATCAATTCTATAAATATAACCTGCTTGATCAGCAGTAAAAATCGCATTGGCATCCAATACAGGTACAAAACTACCAGCAATACTTGTAGACAAATAATCTTTCTTCCAATTAAATTTTATTGGCTGCTGATCGTATACTTTAGTAATAGGTACTGGAACAGGCTCTTGAGTTGAAGAACAACCAAATAAAATTACAATCAATAAAAAAATTACATTTAATTGATAAAAATACTTGAAATTCAATGTGTTTCCTAACTATTGACCAAGTACTTGCATTCTCATTTGAATTACCTGTACTAAACTACTATCTTGAGCTGATTTGTCAAGCGCCTCTTTATATGCATCAAGAGCTTTATCATGATTATCTTGAGCAACACATAAGTCTCCACGCGACAAATAATATAAACCATCAAAAGCTGGGTCATGTTTTGCTTTTAAAAGATCCATAGCACCATCAAAATTCTTTTGATCAATATATATATTTGCTAATCTTAAACGCGCCACATCCACATAACCTTTATCACGAGAATTATTAATAACCCAATTTAATATTGGTATTGCATCATTTAATTTATCATTAGTAACTAATGTTTTTGTATATAATAAACTAGCTTCAGTAGCAAATTCAGTATCTGCATATTTATCTTGCAATAATTTAACAATCAATAAACTATCATTTCCTTTTGCTGTATTTTGGGAATTTAAAAATTTTGAATAAATTTGAGCAGCTTCATTTGATTTTTTTTGAATTGAGTAATTATGAAAAACACTCATTAAATATACACCAATCAATACAACAATTAATATTATAAAATACTTAGCATAACGCGCAACAAACTCTTTCACTTCTAAATTCTGAGATGATTCACTCATATTTAATTTTGTCATTTTCTATTCCCTATCAATTTTTAAACTGTCGAATTTTACTATTTCTTGAGCTCCTGATTGCATGTTTTTTACAATCACAGTATTATTAATTAATTCTTCTTCACCAATAACTAATGTGTATTTAACACCCAAATTATTGGCTTTTTTAAATTGTGATTTAAAACTGTTATTGCCAAAATTTTGAACAACGCTAAATCCAAGCTCACGTACTTTATATGCTACCTTTAAAGCATAAATATCAGTTTTATCACCAAAATTAGCTATATATATATCATACTTAGGTTTTTCATATATACCTTCAATATGCTCTAATTCTAATAATAAACGTTCCATACCAATAGCAAACCCTACAGCATAACTATCAACCCCACCTAGTTGCGCAATTAAACCATCATAACGCCCACCAGCAGCTACTGTACTTTGTGAACCTAAATTGCTACTAACCCATTCAAATACAGATAAATTATAATAATCTAGACCTCTTACTAAACGATGATTTTCAATATATTGAATACCTAACTGATCTAAATAATCTTTCCATCTTGTATAATAGCTTCTAGATTCAATAGTTAAATAGTCAATAAGTTTCGGAGCATTATTAACTACTTCAAACATCTTACTATTCTTAGTATCCAAAATACGTAACGGATTAGAATATAAACGACGTTTGGCATCATCATCCAAACAATCAATATACTTTTCAAAATATTTAATTAAATCTTGGCGGTGATGTGATCTTTCATCTTTAGAACCCAAACAATTAATTTGTAACTCAATTCCATTAATATTTAGCTGTTTAAACAAATCATTAATCATTAAAATAATTTCCGCATCAATATCAGGGCCTTTAATTCCTAAGCACTCAACTCCAAGCTGATGAAATTGCCGATAACGACCTTTTTGTGGCCTTTCATGACGAAACATTTGACCAATATACCACATTTTTTGTGTTGTATTATAAAGTAAATTATGTTCAATAACAGCACGAATGGTACCGGCAGTACCCTCAGGACGCAGAGTTAATTTATCGCCATTTAAACAATCTTCAAAAGAATACATTTCTTTTTCTACAATATCAGTAACTTCACCTATTGAACGCTTAAAAAGTCGCGTATCTTCAACTATTGGCGTACGTATATTACTATAGCCATAAGAATGCAGCCAATCACGTAATTTTGCTTCTAACTGTAACCATTTATATGACGAATCAGGTAGAATATCATTCATACCTTTGACTGCCAAAATTTTCTCCATTGATTTACTACCTATTATTATAATTTTTAATTAACCAATTTTTATAATCCCCAGACAAAACATTATTTACCCATTGTTGATTATCTAAATACCATTGCACAGTTTTTCTAATTCCAGTATCAAAGTTTTCAAGTGGACACCATCCTAATTCATTTTTAATTTTAGTTGGATCCATTGCATAGCGATAATCATGCCCAGCACGATCTGTAATATGAGTAATCAAATCTTTATAAGATAGTCCATTTACTCTTGGTTGTAATTCATCTAAAATATCGCAAATAGTATTAACAACTTCTCAAT
>DAHXMX010000133.1 GCA_027371515.1 Neisseriaceae bacterium | reverse complement strand
ACCTGCGAAAAATAGTTTTTACTACATCTATACAAGTATTGATTTTACTATATTTTAATTTTTATGGGGAATTACTGTTAATTTTTTAGATTAAATTAATTTTTATTATATTTAACTTGAAAGCTTCTATTGTAAACCTTATATAGGTAATAAGGAGTATTGACATAAGTTTTAGCTTATTGTTAACTCTGATTGTGTATATTTTAAAACATTTAAAAAAGGTAAGATAAAATGAGTCAAGATTTTAATTGTTGTGATTTAGAGTTTGCAAATTCGCATGAAGTAATTGTTGGTCATCAGGCACCTGATTTTACAGCGCCAGCTGTTTTAGGTAGTGGTGAGATTATTGATGCGTATAATTTCAAAAAAGCAACTCATGGTAAGTATGCAGTAGTATTCTTTTATCCATTAGACTTTACTTTTGTATGCCCATCTGAATTAATTGCTTTTGATCATCGTTTAGCTGAGTTCAAAAAGCGTGGTGTTGAGGTAATTGGCATTTCAATCGACTCTCACTTTACTCATAATGCTTGGAGAAATACTCCTATTGAAAAAGGTGGTATCGGTCAAGTTGGGTATACCTTAGTTGCTGATTTAACTCATGAGATTTGTCAGGCTTATGGAGTTCAAGCTAAAGGTGGCATGGCTTATCGTGGATCTTTTTTAATTGATCAAAAAGGTGTGGTTCGTCATATGGTGGTTAATGATTTACCATTAGGACGTAATGTAGATGAAATGTTACGCATGGTTGATGCTCTTCAGTTTCATGAAGAACACGGTGAAGTTTGTCCAGCTGGTTGGAATAAAGGTAAATCAGGTATGAAACCAAGCACATCAGGTGTTGCTGAATATTTAGCAAATCATTCAAAAGATCTATAAGAGCATATAATTTAATATGTAATTAATTAGCCTCACTATGAAAAATAGGGGGGTTTTTTATATAATAACTGTATTTGGATTTTATAATGATTAATAATTATGAATTATTACAATATTTGGATAAAGTATTAGATGTTAATGGCTATACTGATTATTGTCCAAATGGTTTGCAAATTGAGGGTGTAACTGAAATTAAACATATTACGCTTGGAGTATCATTGTCTGATCAATTAATTGAGCGGGCAATAAATAATAATTCTCAGGCAATATTAGTGCATCACGGTATTTTTTGGAATAAAGATACGTATGACATTACTGGGATTAAAAAGAAGCGAATTGAGAAAATAATTAAATATGGTATTAATTTATATGCATATCATTTGCCATTGGATAATCATCCCACTTTTGGTAATAATGCTTGGTTGGGTAAAATTATTGGTATTCAGAAATTAGGTACTACGGGATATCAAAATCTAATATGGTATGGTGAATTAGAACAAGCAACTTCAATTGCACAATTAAAGATCGATATTAAAAGTAAATTATTACGTACACCATTGGTATACGCAAATTCAGATAATAAGTTGATAAAAAAAATAGCATGGTGTACCGGTGGTGCAAGTGATTTTTTTAATCATGTTTTAAATATGGATATTGACTTATATATAACCGGAGAAGCAGCAGAACCTACTATGGCGTTGGCATGCGAAAGCGGTATTGCTTATATGGCGGCAGGGCATTACGCTACTGAACGTTATGGAGTACAAGCGCTAGGCGAAGAATTAAATAAAAAATTTGAAATTTGTTTTAAGTATGAAGAATTAAATAATCCAGTTTGATATTTAACATTCACCACAACACCTTAAAGGGCGAGAACTCCCAAGTTACTAACCAAAAAGCTAGCTAATTTGGCTGGTTCGTGCTTCATTGTAGTATTTTGAGTGTTAGGCATGCTATCTAATCCTCAAAATAATAAGTGCGTTTATTCTGAGGATTAGATAATAACAGCTAATTTAAATTACAATATTGATTAATTTATTTGGAATCACAATTATTTTTTTAATCGTATTTCCTTCAGTAAATTTTTGGACATTTGGATGATGTTTAGCTAATTCTTCAATTTGATTTTTGGTTAATGATTTATTAATCATTAACTTACCTCTTAATTTACCATTAACTTGAATAATCATCTCAATTTCATCAATAACCAATGCATTTTCATCGGCTTTACACCATGTAATCTGGTTAAAATTAATTGTAGGTGATAAATGAGTCCATAACTCCTCGCAAATATGTGGAATTATTGGTGACATTAAAATTACAATTGTTTCTAATATCTCTTGGCTAAGCATGCGTCCATTGAGATCTGTTAGATCTGTTTTACTATAGTTATTTAATAATTCCATAACGCTTGCAATAGCTGTATTAAAGTGTTGACGGTTACCAATATCATTGGTGAATTTAATTATTACTTGATGCAACTGAGTGCGGAGTTTTTTTTGTTCGCTACTTAGTTCAGCTTCGCTATATTTGGGTACTATACCTTTGCTAACATGTTCAAATACAATTCTCCATAGGCGACGAATAAATCGATTTGCGCCATCTAATCCATTATCGGACCATTCTAATGATAATTCTGGTGGTGCTGCAAACATTATAAATAAACGCACTGTATCTGCACCATATGTCTTTATAATTTGTTGTGGATCAACGCCATTATTTTTGGATTTCGACATTTTTTCCATTCCACCAACATTAACTTCTTGATCATCAAGAATAGATTTAGCACTAATTAGTTGAGATTTATTATTATATTCAAGTTTAAGATCATTTATATTAAACCATATTTTTTTACCTTGACTATCTTCACGATAAAAGGTATCTGCTAATACCATACCTTGAGTAAGTAGTTTAGTAAATGGTTCATTAGAATTAACTAACCCTAGATCGCGAAGGCATTTATGAAAAAAGCGAGCATATAATAAATGTAGTATTGCATGTTCAACTCCACCAATGTATTGATCTACCGGAGTCCAATAATTAGCTCTTTCATCTAAAATATGATCTTGGCAATCATGTGAAGCATAACGTGCATAATACCAACTAGAATCTACAAACGTATCCATAGTATCTGTCTCTCGTTGTGCATTTCCCCCACATTTCGGACATTTGGTATTATAAAATTCAGGCGTTTTGCTTAATGGTGATCCT